>CAZEBC010000028.1:0-1491 GCA_964510165.1 uncultured bacterium | reverse complement strand
TTTGTTGTCATTCCCGCGAAAGCGGGAATCCATTGTACAGCAAAGCGTTACGCACTCGCGTTCCCGAAAATCGTGACGAAAATTCACGGTTTTCAGGTAGAATAGTATGAGTAGATGGCTCCTGATCGCCTTGCTCTCGACGCTGACGGCGACCCCGGACGCAAAGGCGGAAGCGATGCTGGATACAGTGCTGATTGTGCCGGTGGGCGGCACCCTGGCCGAAAATGAATTGCGGTTCCTGATTCCGCCGCTTGAGGACTCCTTCGGCGCGAAGGTCAGCTTTTCCGCCCGCATACCGCTTCCGGTGCGCGCGTACAACCGCGCACGCGGACAATATATGTCGAGCATGCTCCTCGACGAGTTGAGAGCGCGCGTGCCGACACCCAGGAACGGGCGCGTGCTCGGCGTGACCGGGGAAGACCTCTACGTGCCCGATCTCAACTTCGTGTTCGGCCAGGCCGACGTGACCGCGGGCGTATGCCTGATCTCGCTCGCCCGGCTCAGGCCCGAGTTCTATCACCGCCAACCCGATGAGGCGCTGTTTCACAGGCGCGCCATCACGGAGGCCGTTCACGAGCTCGGTCATACCCTGGGCCTCAACCACTGCCCGAGCGCCACGTGCGTCATGCATTTCTCCGATTCCCTCGCCGATACCGACTTCAAGAGCGACCGCTTCTGCAACCGATGCAGGCGCATCCTGGGAATGGAGCCGGAATGATCAGAGTCGGCTGCTGTGGCTTTGCTGCGGCCCGATCCAAATATTTCGTCGAGTTCGACACCGTCGAAATCCAACAAACCTTCTATGACCTCCCCTTGCTGAGCACCGCCGAGAAATGGCGAGGCGAGGCGCCGCAGGGCTTCGAATACACAATCAAGGCATGGCAACTCATCACGCACGAACCTGCCAGTCCCACCTATCGCCGCCTCAAGTGCGAAATCGAGGAGAAAAAGAAGGACAAATACGGAAGCTTCAAGCCGACCGATGAAGTGATGGAGGCGTGGACACAATTCCTTCGATTCGCGCGAACGCTCGGCGCAGAGAAAGTGGTCTTCCAATGCCCGGCCAGCTTTGGTCCCACCGCCGAGAACAAGAGAAACCTCCGCGCGTTCTTCTCATCGGCCGACCGCAGAGGGCTGGTCTGTATATGGGAGCCGAGGGGCGACTGGAAAGAGGAAGAGATCAGGGAACTCTGCCAGGAGTGCTCGCTCGTGCACTGCGTCGCCCCGTTCAAATCAAAGCCTCTGGCGGGCTCGATTCAATACTTCCGATTGCACGGCATCTCCGGTTACAGATACCGATATAGCGATTCCGACCTGGAGAACCTGCGCGCGAAAATCGCTCCGGCCCGCCCCGCCTACGTCATGTTCAATAACGTCTCGATGTTCGAAGACGCAAAGAGGTTCAAGCGGTTGCTGCCGTCGCAGAAACGGTAGCGCGGGCATCCTGCCTGCCCTCTCTTTCAACCTCGAAATGCGCCAACCCAAACCCGA
>CAZEBC010000027.1:11705-28945 GCA_964510165.1 uncultured bacterium | reverse complement strand
AGACCCTCACCCTACCCTCTCCCGAGGGGAGAGGGAAACCGAAGCCGTTCTGAGCCTCTCCCGTCGCCTTGGCTTCTATCGTCTCCCTCTTGACAAGGCGAATACGTCGCGGTATAATTTAAGTCAGTCAACCAACTTAATAGCCAATGCCAAGAAAAATCCTCGCCCCACAGAGACGCGAACAGATCGTTGACGCCCTTTTCGAGTGCCTTGCTCAAAAGGGACACGAGAAGGTCACCGTCAAGCATATCGCCAGGCGGGCCGATCTTCATTATGGGGTCATCCATTACTATTTCAAGAGCAAGGATGACATCGTGACGGCGTTGGCCGATTCCATCATTTCGCGTTACGAGAGCCTTCTGCTCGCGCGCCTGAGGGCGGCGCCGTCGGCCTCCGAGAGGATCAAGGCGGGCATCGATTTCCTCGTGGACGAGTTCATCTTCAACCATAGTCTGAACCGGGTGTTTTACAACCTCGTTCAGATGGCGTTCGAACGGGAGACGGTCCGGAGCGCCTTTCAGAAACTGCTCCGAGTGTATCGGGACCATATCGCCGAGATGGTCCATGCGGGTGTCGAGGACGGCGAGTTCAGCCGGGACGACGCCTTCGAGGCAGCCTCGCTGATTGTTGCGCTCGTGGAGGGGATGGCGCTGCAATGGATGGTTGAGCCGAAGTGTTTCGAGCGAGAGCGGGTTCGGAAGCTGATCGAGGCGACGATACGGGGTCATCTGAACGGTTGAAGAGATTTATCCGCGAAGGACAAGAAGGATCACGAAGAAAGGGCAGGCGCGGAGGTCTGCCCCTGCAATATTCTTAGAGTTGGGCATAGGGCAGATTTCTTGTTTGGGGGGAGGCTGATAGCGGAGAGAGAAATGAATGATTGAGGCGGAGGGTATCGGTACAGCATTTTCGGACTAATCGGCAAGGAGGAGCACGGAAATGAAATCAAAGGAAGAACTTCAGAAACTGGACGCCAAATATCTGTTTCATCCTGTGGTGCAGCTTCAGGAGCATGAGAAAAAGGGCGCCCGCATCATAACGGAAGCAAAGGGTTCTCGGATTAAGGATATTGATGGGAAAGAGTACATCGACGCCTTTTCGAGCCTATGGAACGTGGTCATCGGCCACGGTGAGAAGTCGGTGGCCGACGCGATAACGGAGCAACTCGGCAAGCTGGAATATTACTCGCCATTCTTCGGGTTTGCGAGTGAGCCCGCGATCGAGCTTGCCGCCAAGGTCGTAAGCCTGATGCCCAAGGACTGGAACATGGGGCACGTGATGTTCACGTGCGGCGGTTCGGAGACAAACGACACCAACATCAAGATGGCCCGCATGTACTGGGCGTGCAAGGGGAAGGACAGCAAGAAGAAGATTATCTCGCGCAATTATGCATATCATGGCGTCACCTTCGGATCGCTGACGGCGACCGGCATCGAGTTCTTCAAGACGAATTTCGATCCGCTTCCGCCGGGGTTCACGCACATCATGGCGCCGTATTGCTACCGTTGCGAACTGGGGCTTACATATCCCGAGTGCGGGGTTGCCTGCGCGAAGCAGCTCGAGGAGGCCATCTTGAGGGAAGGGCCCGACACGGTGGCGGCGTTCATCGGCGAGCCGGTCATGGGCACGGGCGGCGTCATCATACCGCCCGATGAGTACTGGCCGATGGTGCGCGAGATATGCGACAAATATGAAGTCCTGATCCTCGCCGACGAGGTAATAACCGGCTTTGGCCGCACGGGCAAGATGTTCGGCTGCATGAACTGGAATCTGAGGCCCGACCTGGTTTCGATAGCGAAGGGCGTCACCAGCGGCTACTTCCCAACGGGCGGCGCGATCGTGAGCAACGAGATATACGAAACCATCCGCGACGGCCTGCCGGGCTTCATGCCATTCCTGCATGGGTTTACCTACAACAATCATCCGGTCGGCTGCGCGGCGGGGCTTGCGAACCTGAAAGTAATCGAGAAAAAGAAGCTGGTCGAGAACGCCGCCAAGATGGGCAACTATCTGCATGACCGTCTCAAGGGCCTGTACGACCATAGGTCGGTGGGCGACATCCGCGTGAAGGGCCTGATGGCGGCTATCGAAATTGTGAAGGACAAGGAGACCAAGGAACCGATCGGCAGCCTGCCGATGGAGAGCACGCATCGGATCGAGGAACTGGTGTGGGACAAAGGCGTCTACGCGCGCGCGATGATGGAAAACGTGGCCGTGGCGCCCATGCTTACCGTTACGAAGAAGGAGATCGACATCATCGTCGACGCCCTGGATTCCTCGATCGCGCAGATGGAAAAGGAGATGCTCTGAGTCGTCGCGCCGGCATCGAGCACAAATGGAACGGGCGGCCTATGAAGGCCGCCCTGTCCTTTTGCGATCCGCAGATTATCTTCGCCCGAGTGCGCGAGTGCGTCGCTCATATTGGGGACACCATGCGGTATCCCCAATATGAGCTATACGCCCGATCTTTCCAGCAGCGATTGAACCAGGTTTCGGAGTTGCTGTCCGCTGTACGGTTTGTTGAGAACGGCGTCCACGCCGTTCTCGTCCATCCCGTCCGGATAGGCGGTAATCATTGCCACGAGGATTTCCGGATAAAAAGTCCTTACGTGTCTGGCCAATTCCAGCCCGTCCATCAGGGGCATCTTGCGATCGGTCAGCACAACTGAAACCTTTTCGCGTTCGAGTATTCGGACTGCCTCGGCGCCCGAATCGGCGACGAGAACATTATGTCCTTCCGACATCAGCACGCGCGCCATCTGGCGTCTCTGATAAGGATCGTCTTCCACAACCAGTATGGAGTTGTGCGACATTTCGGCGATGTCCTCCCCGCTTTTCACCTCCGCTTCGGCCGTTGCCAAATATCCCCTCCGACGAAAAAGCCCAAATTGGTTTGACAAGTAATATGCCATAGCTCATACCAAAATGCAAGCAAAAAATCGCAGTGTGAGGTCCTGGCAAACTGTTGCTCTGAGATAGTGGATGGCCTTGCATACGCCTCTCAGGCGGCCCGCTGCGGGAAGATGGGTGAAATGATATAATATTCGACGGACATGACGCGACAGAGCCGCACCGTAGGCTAAATTGGGGACATTATGCGGCATGGTGTCCCCAATTCAGCCTGAGGAGGTCCGATGCCCGTACAGACAGTCGTGATTGACGGAGCCGTTGCTGCGTACAGGACTTGGGGAGAGAAGGGGACGCCGCTGCTTTGTCTTCATGGCAACCCGACCTCCTCATATCTTTGGCGGAACTTGGGAGAAGGGCTGAAAGACATGGCGCTGGTGATTGCGCCGGACTTGCCCGGACATGGCGATTCCGAACTTGGCGGGCGCGAGGGCACGTGGGAAGAGATGGAGGAATTCGTCGAGAAATTCGCGGCGGTGTTGGAGCTCGGCCGCTTCGACCTCGCGCTGCACGACTGGGGCGGCCTGATAGGTTTTCGCTGGTTGTTCGATCATCCCTCGCGACTCCGGAACCTGAGAAGACTCATCGTCGGCAACACCGGATTCTTTTACGCGGATAACAGCGCCTGGCACTCGCTTGCCAAGATATGGAGAACCCGGGGCGAGGGCGAAGCGTGGATGGATGCGGTCACGTTCGAGGCGTTTCAGGGCGTCTTGCGAGCGGCCTGTGCGAAGATGGCCGACGACGCCATCGCGGAATACTGGAAAACTTTCTCAACCCACGAGCGACGCACGGCGCGGCTGGCGCTTTATCGGTCGGGCGATTTCGAGAAAATCAAGCCGTACGACGGCAAGCTTGCGACCATAACATCGCCCGCGCTTATTGTTTGGGGAGAGAACGACCCATTCATTCCCGCGTTGGCGGGGCATCGGTTCAAGCACGAGATTCCGGATTCACGCTTGCATATGCTGCATGACGCGGGCCACTTCTTGTGGGAAGACACGCCGGAGAAGACAGTTGCGCTCGTGCGCGAGTTTCTGCTGCAACGCTAGCGCCTCTTGGTTAACCTTGTAACGGAGCTCTGAGAGGTAGCGCAGGCTTCCGGCCTGCAAGGGCGCCCGCTAAGATTTCGCCTCGCGGAGGCAGGCAAGATGCCTGCGCTACATGGCGCGGCAAGGCGCGGTGGTTCGGCGCGATTCTTGACAATTCAGGCGGTTTGTTTTAGTCTGTAGCTTAGACTGACCAATTGGTATGGAATATCCGCATGCCCAAAACAAGAAAACAGTTCCAGAGCGAACAGTCGCAGGCCGCGATACTTGAAGCCGCCATGAATCTGATATCCAAGCACGGATTCAGCGGCACCACCCTCGAGCACGTGGCGGCAGAAGCTGGCCTGAGCAAAGGCACGATTTTCTGGCATTTCGACAACAAGGAAAAGCTGTTTCTCGCGGTGGTGGAGACGATCCGCGAAGGGCTGCTAAAGGGGCTGCTTCGGAACCAGAGCGATGAGTTGACACCCGGGCAGAGGCTGAACCTCCTTCTTGATAACTATACATCCCTCATCGAGACGAATTGTTCCCGGTGTCTCGATCTTACGGTTCTCATCATCGAGATGGTCGAAACGAACCCCGCTGTGACTGGCAGGCTGCGCGACCTGTTCGGTGAACTCGCCGCCCTGCTGATTCGTCTGCTGAAGGATGGCATACGGACGGGAGAGATCAGGAAGTCGGTCGATCCGGAGATGACGGCGTACACGATCGTCGGCAACCTCCAGGGCATGACGGTACAGTACTATCTGAACCGGGATCGCATTGAGTACAGACGACTCATGGACGCGTATAAGAGGCTTGTGGCGGACGGATTATTCATGTGATTCAGCGAACGGGCGCAGCATGCTGCGCCCCTACGAGGCCGTATCGAGGAGAGTAGAAGAGCGACCATGCCGCATTATGATGTGCTCATAATAGGAGGAGGCATCAACGGCGTGGGCATTGCGCGCGACTGCGCGATGCGCGGCCTGAAAACGATCCTGGTTGAGAAAAAAGATTTTTCGGCAGGCGCCACCGGCACGTGCAGCGGCATGATCCACGGCGGGCCTCGCTATCTTGAGTACGATATCGAGACGACTCGCACCTCCTGCCTGGACTCGGGCTACATCCAGAAGATTGCGCCCTTTCTGCTGTTCCGAATTCCTTTCATATTCCCGGTCCTCAAAGGCGACAAGTACAACATCGAACTCGTCGAGACGTTCATGGAGGCGTACGACCGGTTTGTCGCGCTGAAGAACGGGCGCCCGCACGCGCGGCTCACGCGCACGGACGCGCTCAAGCTCGAGCCGGGCCTTACCGAGAAGATCGTCGGCGGTATAACCATGGACGAATGGGGATGCAGTCCGTTTCGTCTGTGTATCCTCAACGTGCTGTCCGCCCATCGGTACGGGGCCGAGATCAGGAATCATACCGAGGCCGAGAAACTGATGATAGACGGCAGCCGCCGGGTTGTAGGCGCGCGTCTGAGGAACACGCTTAGCGGAGAACGCGAGGAAGTGGGCGCCCGCATCGTGTTCAATGCCGGCGGGCCATGGTCGCCGCTGGTCGCGCGGATGGCGGGCGCGAAGGTGAAAATCCGTCCGGCGAAGGGAGTTCATCTGGTGTTCGACCGGCGCATCTCGAATGTGGCGGTCACGGCAGAGACAATCGACGGGCGAAGCATTTTCGTGATCCCTTACGAGAACACCTCGCTTGTCGGAACTACGGATGACGATTACTATGGCGACCTCGACAACGTGACGGTCACTCGGGATGAAATCCAGTATCTGCTTGAAGGCATCGAACGGGTGTTTCCGACCATCCGGAAGGAGCGCATAATCCGCGTGTTTGCGGGCGTGAGGCCGACGCTGTTCGAGTGGCGCAAGAACGAGGACGAACTCTCCCGCGAACACAAGGTATTCGACCACGAGGAGAGCGACAATATCAAGGGCCTGCTCTCGATCGCGGGCGGAAAGCTGGCAAGCTACCGCCTGATGGCCGAGCATGCGACAGACGTGATATGCGCCAAGCTGGGAATAAAAGAGAAGTGCCGGACACATCTTGAGCCGCTTCCCGGCGGAGAGGGCACGCTCGACATCCATGATATTTCCCGCGAATACGGAGTACCCGCGTATATCATTCAGCGGCTGTATCAGCGCCATGGAACGAGGCTGGTCAAGATATTGTCAGAGGAACCGCAGGGCGCCGCGAAATCAATAATCTGTCAATGTGAATCGGTGACCGAGGCGGAGATAAGATTCGTGATACGCCACGAGTGGGCGCGCACGCTCGACGACGTGCGCAGGCGGACGCGGTTGGGCGCCGGGCCTTGTCAGGGCTGTCGCTGCACCATGATAGCCGCCTGCATACTCGCCGAGGAATTGCATCTGAATCCTGACGAACTGGCGGGAGTGGCGCTTGAATTCCTGCAGGAGCGCTGGAAGGGCAAACTGCCGGGACTTTCCGGCTTCCAACTTGCGCAGGAAGAGATAAGCCGCGCTGTCCACTTCCTCTCGGCGAACCTTCGCGAGATAACCGCAGAGCAAAGGTAGACCTTGCATGGAGGCCGATGTAATCGTAATTGGCGGCGGAATGGCCGGGACGGTCGCCGCCCTGAGGGCAGCCGAATCGGGAGCGGATGTGTTGCTTCTGCGGAAAGGACAGGGCGCGACGGCCATGTCTTCCGGCGCCTTCGACATCGCAGGCCCCAATGACTTTCTGCCGTTTGACCCCTGGGACTCGATTCCCTCGATAGAAGAGCAACTCAGGCAAATCCTTCGCGCGCGGCCGCTGCATCCCTATTCGATAATCGCCGGCGGACGCGACGGGTTGGTTGATCTGCGGGCGCGTCTTGACGAGGCCACCGGCTTCGTGCAAAGAAAACTGCCTTCGTTGAGGCTGGCGGGAAACGATGGCCGCAATATGGCGCTGCCGAGCGTGTTCGGCACGGTGAAGTTGTGCGCGATGGCGCCAGCTTCAATGAGCGGGGGGAATCTGCTTGAGATGCGCGAAGCGAACCTGGCTCTGGTCGGCATAGGCGGACTCATGCTATTTCAGCCGCATGTCTGCAAACAGGTGATCGAAAAGTGTTGTTCCCTGCATTCTCCGCGGACGGTCTCAAATGTGGACGTCATTGAGATGAGTGTCCCGCGAGCGCTGGAGGCACTGCCATCGGCGCCTTTCGAGATAGCTCACCATCTTGACGACCCGGGCGCGGCGGAAGAATTCGCAAAGAAGCTCGCCCCGAGCGCGCCTTCGGATGCCACTCATATTTGTTTTCCGCCCATCCTTGGACTGCGCAATCATTCCCGGACATATGACATTTTTTCGAACATCCTCAAGTCACGAGTGTTCGAGATGATTTCTCCAAGCTTCTCGGTGCCCGGTTACAGGTTGCAGCAAGCGCTCGAGGCCGCGCTCAGGGAGAGCAAGGTGCGCGTGGTGACGAGCGGAGTAACCGGAGCGGAGAGAGACGGGCGCAACGTCCGAAATCTCCTCTTGGAAGATTCGCGCTCAAAACGTACGGCGTCAGCGAAGAACTACATCGTGGCCTCCGGCAAATTCAGCGCCGGCGGCCTCGTGGCGGGGGATTATCCGGAAGAGCCTATATTCGAACTACCGCTGTTTTCACAAGACAAGCGGGTGGACAACAAGTTCCTGCAGGACCTGTTGAGCTGGAATGTTGACGGCAGGCAACTGTTTCTTTCATGTGGGCTCCACATTGACAAATCGCTGAGGCCTCTGGATCGTTTCGGCGAGCCTGCATATGAAAACCTCTTTGCCGCTGGCTCGATCCTTGGGGAGTACGACTATATTATTGACAAGTGTGGCATGGGTATTGCCATGTTGTCCGGGTATCTGGCTGGCGAAAAAGCGGCAGCCTGACGGAGAGCGCGTAAGGGCGGCGTGCGATTTGGATTCTTCCCTGATAAATCGGGCATCCCCTAACTCCTTATCGTTTAACACTTTTTGCTTGCAAAATCGTGGGGGCTGTGGTAGAATCATGGTGACAAGCCCTATACCGAACGGTATGGCAGGGGGCGAGAAGCCCGCGAGAGAATTGTAATCGCTGTGACAGGGCTGAAATCGAACCGGATCGAAATGGGGCCCGCAAGGCGAGGGATGCAGCATGAAGAATAAGCATAATGCGCAACAACTGATGGTATCGGTCGCCGTCTTGGTCGCCGTTGGCCTTGTGTTACTGTTGCCGGCGTCGTCACACGCTGCCCCCAGCAAGGATTATGTGATAGTCATTGATGTCTCGACCAGCATGCAGGACATCTTTGACGAAGTCAGGCAGGTAGCCAAGCAGAAGCTTTCGGAAGCGAAGGCGGGCGATAATGTTGCGATCATCACGTTTGGTGACCAGGCCAGACTCATGAATCGAAAACAAATACGCGGCAAGGCTGATGTTCAGGACCTTCAGGAGCAGCTTGACGCTCTCTATCCGACCGATTATTCCACGTATCTAAACCGTGGCCTGGAGCGGGGGCTGTCGGAGTTGCGGTATCTTTTCGAAAAGAACCCCGATCGGGAGCGCGTACTATTGTGGCTCAGCGACGACAAGGACAACCCACCAGAGGAACTCGGTGAGGACATCCTTACACTGGAAGACCTTCGGGAAAAGAACGAGGATTTTGAGCCTGGCAGCGAGTGGTTCGCCTATGATGCTCCTTTGAGGGAGGTGAACAATGAAGCTCTCGAGGAATTCTTCACGTGGGCTCGTCGAACCACGTTCAGGGTGGCGGTCAAGGAGAGCCTGATCGATCTCGGGTCCTTCGAGGAAAAGCAGGTGACCAAGAAGTTCCTGGTGACATTCCAGCCGAAACACCCGGGGACGGCCGGATTGGAGTTTGCGGCTCAGGCCAAGCTCATTGACCCCGCGAACCCGAACGCCGTGGTTCCCGTGTCGCTCGAACCCCAGCGCGTAGTGGCCTCTGCGCACCCGTGGCAGCAGGAGTTTCAGATATCCTTCACCGGCGAGCCCGGACAATACGCGGGCGAATTCGCCTTCGAGTCACTTTCGGGACCGATGCTTGATGTGGAGCCTCGCTCGGTTGGCCTGATGGCAATGATAGTGCCGCCGAAGCCGGTCGTCCCGGTGGCCGAGCCTGAGCAACCCAAGGAGGAAGGATTGCTTGCCTCGGCGAAGGAACAGGGGATCATCGCCACTGAGGCCCGTCCCCCGGGCTTGACTCGTCCGGACAAGCCCTTGATGTTTGGTCCGATGGAGCCCGGAAAGAAAGACAACAAGATTATCACCCTTTTCCTCAATAAGGAAGTAGATCCGGACACCATTAAGCAAGACCTGTCGATCAATGTGCCGGAGGGCGTAAACATTGAAAGCAAGGTGTACGGTAGAGGGACCCGGTTGGCAGCCGAGATCACGATATCGGTTGACCAGAACGCACAGATAGAGGAAAGCGTCCTGCAAGCGGCATACGAGGGAAGCGTGCGTTTTGTCTCGAATGAGACCGGCGTCGAGGTCCTTCCCGTATATGTGCCGATCCGCGTCACAATGAACACCGACCGCGTCCGCTGGGGAAGAAAACTGCTTCCTGAGAGCACCGAAGTGGGCCGCGCCCAGGCAAAACGGATGACGTTCGAAGAGTTGACCCGGGAACTGGAACGGCAACAGGCTGAGGCCGAAGAAGCCGGACCGATTGCATCGGCGCTGCGAAGCGTGTACTCTCAGTTGAAACAGCGCTATGTGTACGTGCCCCTGTTGGGGGCGGTAGTGATAGTGCTTGTCATTCTCGTGTACCGTATGAGGCCGGCCAGCGGTTTGTTCATGGGAGAACTCGTCGTTATCAAGGACCCGTCCGACTCGAAGACAAAGAACATCAACCTGAAGCGAATCGGTTCTCTGCAGGGAAAAGACGTGCTGACCGTGGGCAGCTCGCCGAGGGCCGATATACGGCTCAACCATGAATCCGTCGCCCCGATTCACTGCAGGATAGCTGCGAAAACGGTCGAGAATCAGACCGAGATATCAATCCTTCCGCTAAAGGGTTCGGTTGTAGAGGTGAATGACGTCGAGCGAGCCGAACGAACGCGGCTCGTCGACAAAGACCTGCTTGGCATCGGGGATTTCATTCTGCTGTTCTCTTCTCCGGAAGAGCAGAAGGAAGTCGTTGTTCACTTTCTCGACGGCCGCACAATGAGGGGAACCCCGATCACGTGGGACATTGGAGCGAAATCGTTCGAACTGCTTCGGACGGACGTGTCGGAGGCTGAGGAACGTCTGGAAGATATCACGGTGGTCAATTTCGCGGACCTCAAGGCTGTGTTCTTCATGCAGGACGCCTCGGGCAGTCGGCCTTCAATACCCAGGGAGCGGATAAACACAAAGGCGCTGTTGGAGGTCACCTTCTTCGACGGCGAGCGGGTCGAGGGACATCCCTTCACCGACTATTCCGAGATGTCCGGCAGATTCTACTTGGTGCCACGCGAGATGCCCAACATAATCTCGATTCTGGTCGAGCGCAACAACGTGAAGGAAGTTGCGGCGCGAGAATTCCACGGCGAGCCGGAGCAAGCCCGGCCGTCGGGAACTCTGGGCGCCCTCCGCAAAAGGAGGGGCGAGGCGCCAGCCGAATAATCCTGTAACTGAACAATCTCCTGAGCCCGATGTCAGGAAATGATATTGGGTTTTTTGTCTTCCCGCCAACTTGCCTGTCACCTCGCTTCAGCCGCACAATTGACTAAGAGAACCCGGTGTTCTATAATCTCACGAAGAGTGGGGGAGACTTCAATGAATCTCAAGCGCGTACTTGCGATATTGGCTGTGCTGGCGTTGTCGGGATGCGCGACACCACCCATTCGCACGGACCTCGCGTCGATCACGGACAATCCTCTCCAATACAAGAACAAGCGAATCCAGGTATCGGGACCCGTGCTGGAGAACAGCGCCCCCGAGGGTGACGAATACCGCACATGGAGCTTTGTGCTGGGCGGCGAGAAGACCTACCGCATCGCGGCGAGCGAGGAAGGCTTTAATCCGTCTACCATCGAGAAGGCTTATCGGCTAGTTGAAGACGCCCGCCGCGCGGGAGAAGAGGTCGCCGTGGTGGGCAAACTTCGCGTGGGTCCCTATCAGGAGATCGAGGCAGGCATCGAGATCGACCTTGAGACAGTGAGCTATGCCGGCGCCACGATAAACACCGACAAGGGACCGTTCGTCAGAGATTACTATTATCCGTATTACCCGGGACCGTTTTTCCTGCATTCCGGATTTCATTTTCATCACCATCACTGGTGAAGACGGCGCGAGCCACCCCGAACCTGAAAAGACAATCCGGTGTGAGCCGGAAGAAATGGGCCGCGCCGTGGTAGCTGTCGGCGACGGTCCTTGAACGCGCGCCAATCAGAGTGGAGGGAGAACATGAAGAAGCTTCTCGCAGTGCTGCCGATTTTTCTTTTCATCACATCCGTGGCCCACGCTTCCCAACTGCAAGCCGACGCGAGAATCGTGTCGGTGGTCATCTATCCGGACCGCGCGATGGTGACTCGCTCGGCGAACCTTACGCTGGAAAACGGCGAGCATACGGTGGTGTTTGGGAACCTTCCGGTGAACATGGACACCGATTCCTTGAGGACGGAGGGCAGGGGCCAAGCGAGTGTCCGTGTATATTCCATCGAGTCGAGAAGGGTCATCTTGGAGGAGCCTCGCCAGGAAAGCATCGCTCAACTCGAGGCACAGATTGAGAAGGTTCGCGATGAAATCGCGGCGGTTGACGCCCGCATCGAGAATTTGAAGCATGAACGCGAGTTGGTGCGCTCGATCGGCGTGTATGCGGGAGAACAGTTCTCGAAGGAATTCATCACGCGCCAGCCGAATCCTCAGGAATGGAACTCCATGCTGGAGTTCGAGCAGAAACAGCTTGCAAGAATCAGCGACGAAACGCTCCGGTCCGAGATAAAAAAGCGGGAGTTGAATCGGGAACTCGACGCGCTGCTACGACGGCTGAATGAACTGCAAGGCCAGGCCGCGAGAGCAAGTCTGGAAGTGAAGTTGAAACTCGTGGCTGAGAAGCCGGGACCGTTTACGCTGCTTCTGTCGAGCGTAGTCTATGGAGTCAACTGGTACCCCTCCTATGACGCGCGCGCGAACGTCGAAAAAGAGAGAGTGGAGATCAACTATATCGGCAACGTCCGCCAGACTACAGGAGAGGATTGGATTGGTGTGGAAGTTTCGCTTTCGACGGCCAGACCCGCCATCGGCGCGAAGATGCCCGAGATCATGCCGTGGTATCTGAGGCCGCGTCCTGTCATCATCCAGAAGGCCGAAGCCGAAGCATTTGACATGGCAGTATTGGCAGAAGGACGCGCATTCGAGCCTTCCGCTGCCCCCATGGAGCTGGCCGAGGCCGAGATCGTCCGCCTCGGCACGTCGGTCCAGTTCAAAATACCAAGGACAATGGACATCCCGAGCGACAACGCGTATCATCGCGCCGTTATGCTCACGTCTGACCTGCCCGCGCAGCTTTCATATGTGACCACCCCGAGACTTTCGCCCTTTGCGTATCTGACGGCAAAGCTCACGAACACGACCGGCGCCCATTGGCTTGCGGGAGCGGTGAGCGTGTTTGTGGACGGCGACTTCATCGGCAAATCGAGCATCGAGCCGGTTGCGCCCGGCGAGGAGATCAAGCTCGACCTCGGTATTGACGAGAGCATCGACGTGAAGCGGGAGGAACTCGTGCGGAAGGAGGATGAGACCCGCATCCTGGGCAAGAAGAAGGAGCGCGCGTTCAAGGACAAGCTTACAATCATCAACCACAAGTCCAAGCCGGTTGAGATTCTGCTGATTGACCAGATACCGGTATCCCAGCATGAAGATATCGAGGTGTCCGGCATCAAATTCAGCGAAAAGCCCACGGAGCGAGAGGCGGATACGGGCATCGTGAGGTGGAAGCTCCCGCTTGGTCCCGGCGAGAAGAGGGAGATGGTCATCGAGTTCACGGTGACCCATCCGCTCGACATGATAGTGGTAGGCATGTGAAAGGTTCGTTGATATCGGAACGAGACAGAACGAAAGGAAAACAATGGGAACCGAACGAGTCCATTTCTATTCCGAAGGAGCGAGACTGGCCGGCATTATCTATATTCCTGAAGGATTGAATGCGGATGAGAAAAGGCCGGGCATCGTGTTGTGCCACGGGTTTACGGGGATCAAGGAGACCATTCTGCCGCAATACGCAGAGGCCTTTTGCAGAGCCGGCATGGCGGCGTTGATATTTGATTATCGCGGCTTCGGCGAGTCGGACGGCCAGCGCGGGCGGCTGCTCTGGCAGGAACAGTTGGCCGACATCCGCAACGCAATCACCTACATTTCAAACCGCGCCGAGGTGAACCCGGACCGCATCGGGCTTTGGGGCACCTCCTACGGCGGCGCGCTTGCGCCCTACGCCTTCGCGCTTGACGAACGTGCGAGGGCGTGCGTGGGCCAACTCGGATTCTCCGACGGCTACAAGGCGGCCGCAGGGCGCCTGCCTGCCGAGCAGGTCGCGATGTTCCGACAGATGATTGAGGAAGATCGGAGACGGAGGGTTTTGCACAACGACCCCACTTACATGGATGCAATGGCGCTCGCGGGCGACCCTGAGATGGCCGAGTTCTTCGAGAGAGAATCACAGAGACTGCCACAACTGGCTGGCCGCGAGATACTGCTCCAGTTCCTCGAGGCGCACATGGAGTTTTCGCCCGTGGACGTGATCCGGAAGAAGGGCAATCGCCCCCTTCTTCTGATAGCGGCCGAGTTGGACGTCATATGCCCGATCGAGAACTACAGAGAACTCTATGACGCGGCACCCGAGCCGAAGGAGTGGTTGGTGTTCGAGAACACGCGCCATTTCGAGCTGTACGAGGGGGAAAACGCCGCGCGCTCAGCGGGGGAGGCGGCCGCCTTCTTCAGGAAGCATCTGAGCTGAAAGCAAAAGCAATATTGGGGACACCGTAATTCTATGGTGTCCCCAATATTTCTTATAAGACGGAGACCGCGTTGACGATTCAGGAGACGAGTTCGATGATCGCCATGGGCGCGGCATCACCAACCCTGGGCCCAAGCCGGACTATGCGGGTGTAGCCGCCGTTTCGGCCTTCGAATCGCGGGCCCACGTCGGAAAACAGTTTCTTGACGGCATCTTTGTCCCTCAGGATCGATGCCGCCCGGCGTCTGGCGTTAATATCCTGCCGCTTGCCGAGCGTTATCAGCTTTTCGACGACCGGCCTGAGCGCCTTGCTCTTGGTGACGGTCGTGGTGATGCGTCCATGCATTATGAAAGCCACGGCCAGATTGGCAAGGAGCGCCTCTTTATGAGAACTGGTGCGGCCGAGCTTTTCAGTTTTCTTTCTATGTCTCATAGGTCCAGCCTTCCGGGATTACACCTTCACTTCTCTTTGGCCTCGCTTACGCCTGCCGGCTGGAGGCTGTCCAGTTTCATGCCGAAGCGCAAGCCCATGCCTTGGAGCACATTTCTGATTTCTTCGAGCGATTTCTTTCCGAAATTGCGGAACTTCAGCATTTCCGGCTCTGTCTTCTGAACCAGTTCGCCGATGGTCTTGATATTGGCGGCCCTTAGGCAATTGGCGGCCCTGACCGAGAGCTCCATTTCGTTGACGCTCTTTTCGAGATATCTGCGCAGTTCCTCTGTTTCTTCCGTCCTGGCGGCCCGCGAGAGGTCCTGCTCCAATTCGCCCTTGACGAATATGTTGTAGTGTTTTATGAGGAGTCGCGCTGCGGAGGCGAGCGCATCTTCGGGCGCGATGCTGCCGTTGGTCCAGATTTCGAGTATAAGTCGGTCGTAGTCGGTCATCTGTCCGACGCGGGCGTTCTCCACCAGGAAATTCACCTTTTCGACGGGAGAGAAGATGGAATCAACGCTGATGGCGCCGATCGGCTGGTCGGGCCGTTTGTTCTGCTCGGCGGGCACATATCCCCTGCCCCGTCCGATCTCGATTTCCATGACGAGGTTGGCGCCCTGATTGAGCGTCAGGATGTGCTGGTCGGGATTGAGGATTTCGATGTCATTGTCGACCGCGAGATTGGCGGCAGTTATCTCCCTCTTTCCGGCGGCCCGGACCTGAATGGTCTTGGAATCGGCAAGGCCGCGCAACTTCAGGCGCACCGATTTCAGGTTGAGAACGACATCGGTCACGTCCTCGACCGCGCCCGGGATGGGGGAGAACTCCTGCTGGATGCCCTCGATTCTCACGGAGGTGATCGCGTCCCCCTCCAGTGAGGAGAGCAGAACCCGTCTGAGCGAGTTGCCGACAGTCATCCCGAAGCCGCGCTCGAGCGGCTCCACAACGAACCTGCCATAGGTTTCGGTGGAGACATCCTCGTCCTTTTCCCATTTGGGCATTTCGAGAATTCTGTTCATACTTGCTAGAGCCCCCACAATAGTCCTTGGTTATCTGCGAGCGCCCTTTCATAAAGCGCCCGGATCACCGGGAATAAAGCTCGATCACGAGCTTTTCTTCGACCGGCAATGCGACCTCTTCTCTGGTGGGCAACCGCAGCAGCTTGCCGGTCTTTTTCTCAGTGTCCACTTCGACCCACGGCGGCAGGCCACGCTGCGCGGCGGATTCCACGTTTCCGGCGATTATGTGCATCTGCCGCCCCTTCTCCGTGAGCGAGATGATATCTGCCGGCTTAACCTGGTATGATGGAATATTGATTCTCTTGTCATTCACCATGACGTGTCCGTGCGTGACGAGCTGACGGGCCTGTGAGCGGGAAGACCCGAATCCCATCCTGTAAAGTACGCTGTCGAGGCGTCCCTCAAGAATCTGAATGAGCTTCTCCCCTGTAACCACGGGGCTTTTCGCGGCGATCGCGAAATACCTGCGGAATTGCCTTTCCTGCAGGCCGTAAATGCGTTTCATTTTCTGCTTTTCGCGAAGCTGAGTGCCATAGTCGGAGCGTTTGATCCTGCGCCTTCCGTGCATGCCCGGCGGATAGTTTCGGGTCTTGATGGCGCATTTCCCCTTGAGGCAGCGCTCACCCTTGAGGAAAAGCTCTACGCCTTCACGCCTGCACAGTTTACATCTCGGTCCTGTATATCGAGCCATGTCCTTCTCCTGTCACCCCCACTACACGCGGCGCCTCTTCGGCGGACGACATCCGTTGTGAGGTATGGGGGTGACGTCCTTGATCATGCTTATCTGCAAGCCCTCGGCCTGGAGCGATCTGATTGCGGATTCCCGTCCGGCGCCCGGCCCTTTGACATACACCCTGACTTCCTTCAATCCTGCATCCATGGCTTTCCGGGCGGCGGACCTGGCGGTCTGCTGGGCAGCGAAGGGCGTGCTCTTCCTGGAGCCTTTGAAGCCGACTGTTCCGGCACTGGCCCAGGAAACCACGTTCCCATTGGGATCGGTCACTGTCACAATGGTGTTGTTGAACGTCGCTTGTATATGAGCGACTCCACTGGTAAAGGTTACCGTCCTTTTCTTTTTCGGTTTTCGGTCTGTTGCCTTCTTGGGTTTGGCCACTGTAACCTCCGGATGCCCTATTTCCTCTTGCCCGGTCTCTGTTTGCGCGGCCCTTTACGGGTGCGCGCGTTGGTATGAGTCCTCTGTCCCCTGACAGGCAGGCCCTTGCGGTGTCTGAGTCCCCTGTAAGAGCCTATGTCCATCAGGCGCTTTATGTTTGTGGAAGTCTCGCGGCGCAGGTCGCCCTCTATCCGGTAATCTCGGGAGATGACCGCGGTGATCTTTCGAACTTCGTCGTCGGTGAGGTCTTTGACGCGAGTGTCGGGATTAACGCCGGTGGCTTCCAGGATTCTGTTTGACGTCGCGCGGCCGATGCCGAAAATGTAAGTGAGGCCGATCTCCACCCGTTTATCTCTGGGCAGGTCAACACCCAATATACGAGCCAATGTTCGTCTACCTCCTCACGGCGGGGTTTCGACTACCCCTGCCGCTGCTTGTGCTTTGGATTGCTGCAGATAACCCTGACCACGCCTCTGCGGTTGATTATCTTGCATTTCTCACAGATTTTCTTGACAGACGTGCGAACCTTCATCGTCGCTCACAACCTCTCCGTTCCGCTCACTTATAGCGATACACGATTCTTCCGCGCGTAAGGTCGTACGGCGACAACTCAACCTTCACTTTGTCGCCGGGCAGAATGCGGATAAAGTGCATTCGCATCTTGCCGGAAATATGCGCAAGGATACGGTGCCCATTCTTCAACTCGACCCGGAACATCGCATTTGGCAAAGGTTCAATTACCGTTCCTTCAACCTCGATCGGCTCTTCTTTGGGCATACGAAATTCATCCCTTTACCATGAAGTTCA
>CAZEBC010000027.1:0-11605 GCA_964510165.1 uncultured bacterium | reverse complement strand
TGCGGCTCCTCGTGCATTTGCTGCCCGATGCCGTGTCCGACAAAGTCACGAACAATCGAAAACCCGTGTCTCTCAACATGGGTTTGGATCGCATAAGACACGTCCGAAAGCCGATTCCCTGCCCTCACGCGGTCAATACCCATATAAAGGGCTTCCTTGGTGACTCTGATAAGCCGTCTCTTCTCTTCGGAAACCTGCCCCACGGGAAAGGTGGCTGCGGTATCCCCGACGTATCCCCTGTAAACGATCCCGATATCTATGCTGATTATGTCGCCCTCCCGAAGGATAACCCCGGGAGATGGTATCCCATGCACGACCTCTTGGTTCACGGAGGTGCATATCGTCTTCGGATACCCGCGATATCCTTTGAAAGCCGGCCTGCCGCCTGCCTGGAGAATCAGGCGTTCCGCCTTATCGTCCAGAGAGCCGGTAGTTACACCTGGCCCTATGTCATCAGCCAGCTCTTGCAGAATGCGAGCCACTATCTGGTTGGCCTCCCGAAGTATTGCTATCTCTTCCGGAGACCGAATCACAATCACTGCGCTCGCTCCCTTACGGGCACTCTGTCTCACTTAAGCGCATCGCATATGCGCGCGAAAACCTCGTCTATCGATCCTTCCCCCGGCACACTGACGAGGCGACGGCTCTTCCGGTAATAATCGATGAGAGGCTGGGTTTGCCTTTCGTAGACTGACAGCCGGTTCTCGATGGTCTCGCGCTTGTCATCTTCGCGCTGATACAGAGAACCGCCGCACTTGTCGCACACACCCTTGTTCTTCGTCGGCTTCGAGATGAGGTTGTAATTCTCGCCGCATTCAGAGCATGTCCGTCTCGCCGTAAGCCTGTTGATCAGGGCTTCTCTGTCGACCGCAAGGTCAACGACGGCGGTCAGCGGACACCCGCTTTCCTCCAATATTTTGTCCAGAGCCTCGGCCTGAGGCAAGGTTCGCGGGAACCCGTCCAGCAGGAACCCGCCGTTGCAGTCCTCTTGTCTGATCCTGTCGGCCACGATGCCGGTCACGATTGAATCGGGCACCAGCTCGCCCGAGTCCAGATATTGTTTGGCTTTGCGCCCCATCTCGGTGCCTTCCTTAATGGCGGCCCGAAAAATGTCTCCGGTCGAGATATGGGGAATGGAGTAGCGCTTGGCCACCTTGACCGCCTGGGTTCCTTTTCCGGCGCCGGGCGGGCCAAGCATCACCATCAATCTCTTTCTCTCCGTCACGTTCCTCTCCTCCGCGCGCATCAGAACCTGCGGGCCCTGATGCGGCCCTTCTTCATGAAGCCGTCATAATGTCTCATAAGTAGATGGGATTCCATCTGCTGGATCGTGTCGAGGGCGACTCCGACCACAATCAGCAGGCTGGTTCCGCCGAAAAAGCTGGAGACCAGGTAGTCAATGTGCATGCTTCTGCTGATGATCGTCGGTATGACCGCCACGAACGCCAGCGCCACCGAGCCGGGCAGCGTTATGCGCGTCATGATCCTGTCAAGATACTCGGCGGTCGGCCTGCCCGGCCTGATGCCGGGCACAAACCCCCCGTATTTCTTCAGATTGTCGGCGACATCGATGGGGTTGAACGTGATCGCCGTATAGAAATACGTGAAAAACACGATCAATAACACGTAAAGGATGTTATAGAGCAAGGCGCCGGGGGACAACCATTCATTCAGCGCCTGCATCGCCCCAGTGTGGAAGAACTGGGCGATCGTCGGCGGAAACAGCAGCAACGAAGACGCGAATATGATGGGAATCACTCCCGCCTGGTTGACCCTCAGAGGAAGCCACGTGCTCTGGCCTCCGTAAACCTTGCGCCCTTTTATCTGTTTGGCGTATTGAACCGGTATCTTTCTCTGGGCAGTGGTGAGCACTATCACGCCCGCCGTCACGGAGACGAGAAGCACGAGCAGGACTATCATCTTGAAAATGCTCATCTCGCCCAGCTGTATATTCCTTCCGAGCAACGCTATGGCAGTCGGCATGCCCGCGACGATCCCGGCGAAGATGATGAGCGATATGCCGTTGCCGATGCCCCGCTCCGTTATCTGTTCGCCGAGCCACATGATGAAAGCGGTCCCCGTGGTGAACGTGATCATCGTGAGCAGGATGAAGCCGATTCCCGGGTGCGGAACGATGACCATGCCGCCAAAATTGCTCGGGTTCGAAAGCCACAGACTGATTCCGAGCGATTGCACCGCTGTCAGGGCGATGGTCCCGTAGCGCGTGTACTGCGTGAGCTTCCTGCGGCCCTCTTCGCCCTCCTTCGAGAGTTTCTCGAAGTACGGTATCACCGCGACAAGGAGCTGCAGAATAATGGACGCGCTGATGTATGGCATGATGCCGAGCGCAAACACGGTCATCCGCCTGAAGGAGCCGCCAGCGAACAGGTCGGCAAACCCGAGCAGCGTGTTCTGGCGTTCGGTCACGAACTGGGCCAGCACCTTGCCGTTGATGCCCGGCGTGGGTATATGCCCGCCGAGACGATAGACAGCGAGAAGCACGCAGGTGAACAGGATGCGGGTTTTCAGTTCGGGTATCTTGAACGCATTCTTGAATGCATCCAGCAACTCAGATCACCTCGGCCTTCCCACCCGCGGCCTCGATCTTTTCCTTCGCTGACTGGCTGAACAGATTCGCCCGTACCGTAAGAGAAACTTTCAGGTCGCCGTCACCTAGTATCTTGACGCCGTCGCGGTTCAGCTTCACCATCCTCCTTTCGCGAAGCGCCTCGGGAGTGATCTCGGCACCGCGCTCGAAGACGTTGAGCTGCGCGACGTTGACGACCTCATAGTGTTTCTTGAAGATATTCGTGAAGCCCCTCTTGGGCACGCGCCTCTGGAGCGGCATCTGGCCGCCCTCGTATCCGCGGGCCGACTTGGGGCCCGATCGCGCTCTCTGCCCTTTGTGGCCTTTGCCGGCAGTCTTGCCATGGCCCGAGCCTTGCCCGCGTCCGATGCGTTTTGGTTTCTTTTTGGCCCCCTTGGCCGGCCCTATCGTATTGAGTTCCATCTTTTCCTCTTCACACTATTATTTCGGAGACACTCTTATCGCGCTTGGCGGCTACTCGTTCGGAAGTTTGCAGGTTCTTGAGCGCGGCCATCGTCGCCTTCACCACGTTGATCGGGTTGTCCGAGCCGAGTGACTTGCTGAGGACGTTGGACACGCCCGCCGCCTCCATTACGGCCCTCACCGACCCGCCCGCTATGACGCCCGTGCCGGGCGAAGCGGGCTTGATCATGACGCGGCCTGCGCCCGCGTGTCCGACCACCTCGTGAGGGATCGTGCTGTTCACGACGGGGACCGAGACCATGTTCTTCTTGGCCTTTTCTATCCCTTTCCGGATGGCCTCCGGCACCTCATTGGCTTTTCCGAGGGCGGCGCCCACACGACCCTTGCCGTCACCCACTACAACAAGCGCGCTGAAACCAAACCGCCTGCCGCCCTTGACCACTTTGGCGACGCGGTTGATCTTGACTATCTTCTCCCTGAGCTCCTGTGCTTCGGGTTCGAACCTTTCCAAATTTCCTCCTAGAAGTTCAATCCGTTTTCGCGCGCCGCATCGGCAAGCGCTTTCACTCTGCCATGATAAAGGTATCCGCCCCGGTCGAACACAACCTTCTGTATGCCCCGCTCGACCGCCTTCTGCGCCAGAATCTTGCCCACAACGCGGGCGGATTCAATATTCTTCCCGACCGCCCCGCTTTGGCGCGCCTCCGGAGAGAGCGACGAGACCATCACGAGCGAGCGACCGGTCGAGTCGTCGATCACCTGGGCATAGATGTGCTTCGTGCTTCGATGAACGCAGAGCCGTGGTCGTTCCGGAACACCGAACAGCTTGCGCCTGACGCGCAGATGCCGCTTCTCACGCGCGGCCGCCCTGTCAAATTTGAGTTTTCCCATGACTATGAGTCCCGATTATACTCCCGCCTTGCCGGCTTTCTTGCGGACGCGCTCGCCGACGTAGCGAATTCCTTTGCCCTTGTATGGCTCCGGCTTCCTGAGAGCCCTGATCTGGGCGGCGACCTGGCCGACAGCCTGCTTGTCGATGCCGCTTACCGTCACGATGTTGCGATCGACGGAGAGCTTTATGCCCTGCGGCGGCTCGAAGAGGATGGGGTGGCTGTATCCAAGCTGGAAATTAAGCGCGCCCCCCTGGTCCGTAGCCCGGTATCCGACGCCTTGAATCTCGAGGCTCTTCTGAAAGCCCTCGCTCACTCCGCGAACCATGTTGGCCACGAGCGCGCGCGTCAACCCATGCAGCGACCGGTTGCGGCGTGTGTCGTTCGCGCGCGTAACCACCACTCTAGTTTCCTCGATCGCCACGGTGATCGTCGAGGGCACGTCAAAGTCGAGCTTGCCTTTGGGCCCTTCGACCGTGACGCGCTGTCCGTCCTTCGTCACCTTGACTCCCTTTGGAATCGGAATCGGATTTCTTCCTACACGAGACATCGGTTACACCCTCTTATCTCACCACACCTGGCAGATCACTTCACCGCCCACGTTCGCCTCGCGGGCTTGTTTGTCAGTCATAAGTCCTTTGGAGGTCGAAACGATGGAAATGCCCAAGCCGCCCATCGTGCGGGGTATTTCGCCAGCCTTCGAATACACGCGTCTTCCCGGCGTACTCACCCGGCGGATTCCCTTGATCACGCGCTCGCGATCAGCCTCGTATTTCAGGAATATCCTGAGAACCCCCTGTTTCCTGTTCTCGATGAGCTTGTAATCGGAAACATAGCCCTCACTCTTCAGGGTCTTGGCGATATCCTCGGCCATCTTTGAGGCTGGCACGTCCACTTTCTCGTTCATTGCCGAGTTGGCATTCCGAACCCTGGTGAGCATATCGGCGATCGGGTCCGATAGCGACATAGTTAATACCTCGTTCTCCTTTTCGGGACCGTTGCGGCGCCTTCGTCGGCTACCAGCTTGCCTTGATGACGCCGGGCAGCCTTCCTTCTCGCGCCAGGTTTCTGAAGCAGATTCTGCACAGCTCGAACTTGCGCAGGTATCCCCTGGGCCGTCCGCAGATTCTGCACCGGTTGTACTTGCGCACCTGGAACTTTGGCGTCCGCTTCCATTTTGCTATCAGTGATTTTTTCGCCACGAAATTCTCCCGCGCGGGCCGGTCTCGGGGGCGTCATTCACGCCCAAAGGGCATGCCCAGTTCCGAGAGCAGTTCAATGCTGGCCTCGCGGCTGTTTGAGTTCTCAATAACGAACACTATGTTCATTCCCCGGATTTTATAGACGTCATCGTAATCTATCTCGGGGAATATGATCTGCTCTTTGATCCCCAGGGTGTAGTTGCCGAACTCGTCAAAGCCCTTTCGGGACACCCCCCGAAAGTCTCTGATCCTGGGTATGGCGACGTTGACGAGCCTGTCGTAGAACTCGTACATACGCGTGCCCCTCAAGGTGACCTTGCATCCGATGGCCGAACCCGCGCGCAGCTTGAAGCCTGCGATTGATTTCTTGGCGCGCGTGACGACGGGCTTCTGACCGGTTATCTTGGCCAGTTCCTTCATCGCGCTTTCCATCACTTTGGCGTCGGTCGGCGCGTCACCAAGCCCCATGTTAACAATGATCTTACTGAGGCGAGGGGCTTCCATGACGTTCCGAAGCCCAAGCCGCTGCATGAGCGCCGGAACGACCTCTTTTGAGTACCTTTCCTTTAACCTGGCCACTGGCGATGACCTTCCTCTTTCTAGCGTCTTGTCAGTATTCACACCGGGCGCAGTCACGCCGAGGCGCGACGCTCCCCGCGGATGTCAAATGAACTAGCGCTGGTCGATTATCTCCGAACACTTCCTGCAAACTCTGACCTTGCTCTTGTCGTCAAGGATTCGGGCGCCCGTGCGCGCCGGCTTGCCGCATTTGGGGCACACCAGCATGAGGTTGGAAGCGGCCATGGGCGCTTCCTTCTGGACCAGTCCTCCCTGCGGGTTTCTCTGCGACGGCCGCTCGTGGTGAGTCGCCATGTTGAGCGCTTCCACAATCGCCTTGTTCTCTGCCAGAGAAACCAGGAGCACCTTGCCTCGTTTTCCCTTTTCCTTGCCGGAGATCACCACCACGGTGTCTCCCTTCCTTATGTGCATTTTCGATACGCTCATCTCTTGGGTTTCACTCCGTCTAGATGACCTCGGGCGCCAGCGATATGATTCGCATGAAATCCTTTTCCCTCAGCTCACGCGGGACCGGCCCGAAGATTCGGGTCCCGCGCGGTATCTTTTGTTCGTTGATGATGACAGCCGCGTTGTCATCGAATCTGATGATGGAGCCGTCGGGACGGGGCGTATCCTGTCGGGTCCTGACTATGACGGCCTTGACAACCTCGCCCTTCTTTATCTGGCCCTGCGGCATGGCGGACTTGACGCTGCACACAATGATGTCGCCGACCCTGCCGTAGCGCTGACTGCCGGAGCCGAGCACTTGTATGCACTGGAGCTTTTTGGCGCCCGAGTTGTCCGCCACCTCGAGCATGGTTCGCATCTGAATCATGGCTACTCCGATTCACGAATCTATTTGGCGCGTTCGATGATCTCCGCGAGCCTCCACCGTTTCGTCCTGCTAAGGGGTCTGGTCTCGACGATGCGCACGAGGTCGTTCACGTTGCATTCGTTCCGCTCGTCATGCGCCTTGAACTTCCTCTTTTGTCTGACCACCCGCTTGTAGGTGGGGTGCACGAATGTGTTTTCCACGACGACCACAATGGTCTTGTCCATCCCGGTGCTGCTTACCACACCCGTCTTTTCCTGTCGAT
Source organism: uncultured bacterium (assembly GCA_964510165.1). Taxonomy (GTDB): domain Bacteria; phylum Abyssobacteria; class SURF-5; order SURF-5; family SURF-5; genus CAZEBC01. Next base: position 4,848 of record CAZEBC010000027.1, on the reverse strand, counting down.
GTTGCTTTTCCATAGAGGCCGCTATCCCTGAGCCTGTAGTTTTCGCTTGCTTGTGAGCACGGTGTTTATGCGCGCGATATCGCGGCGCAAAGTCTTGAACTGTTTGACGTTGTCGAGCCGCTGGCCGCTGGCCGCCTGAACACGCAGGTTGAACAAGGCCTGAGTCGCTTCCCGGAGCTCGTGTTCGAGTTCGTCCGTGGTCATCTCACGCAGTTCCCTGGCGCGCATCAGTGGCCTCCTCCGACGGCGTGCAGCCGCCTGACGAAGCGGGTGCGTATCGGCAGCTTGCTTGCGGCCAGGCGGAACGCCTCCTTGGCAAGCTCTTCGCTGACCCCTTCGAGTTCAAACAAGACCCTGCCGGGCTTGACAACGGCAACCCACCTTTCAGGCTCGCCCTTGCCCTTTCCCATGCGGGTTTCCAGCGGTTTCTGGGTGACGGGCTTGTCCGGAAAGACGTTAAGCCACACCTTGCCGCCTCGTTTTATCTTGCGGGTGAGGGCGACCCTGGCCGCCTCAATCTGTCTGGCGGTGACCCATGCGGGTTGGAGGGCCTGGAGGCCATACTCCCCGAAATTGACGAGGTTGCCCCGCGAGGCCTTCCCCTTCATGCGACCGCGTTGCTGCTTGCGGTGTTTTACTCTTTTTGGCATCAACATCGCTGACTATTCTCCTCACTCGGCTCCCCGTCGCACTGCCGGGCGTCCGGTCGTCTCATCATGGAACAGCCATACCTTGACGCCGATCTTTCCGAACGTGGTGTTGCTCTCGGAGAATCCATAGTCAATGTCCGCCCTGAGCGTTTGAAGCGGCACGCGTCCTTCACGATACCATTCACCCCGGGCGATCTCGGCGCCGGCGAGCCTTCCCTTGCACGCTATCTTGATACCCTTCGCGCCCAATCTCATGGAGGTCGTCACCGCTTTTTTTATCGCGCGCCTGAAAGAGACCTGCCGTTCGAGCTGCAACGCGATGTTCTCGGCGATGAGCTGGGCGTCAAGCTCGGGATTCTTGATTTCCTGAACCAGCACATGCACTTCGTTCTCGGTCAGTTTTTCGAGTTCGGCCTTTAGTTGGTCAACTTCGGTCCCGCGCCTCCCGATAACGATGCCCGGCCGGGCCGTATGGATAGTGATGCGCGTTTTCTGGCCCATGCGTTCCACCTCGACCTTGGATATGCCGGCGTGGGCCAATCGCTCTTTCACGAGCTTCACTATCTTCAGGTCTTCATGCAGGAGCTTGGAGTAGTCTCTGTCGGCGTACCACCTGGATGACCACGTCTTGGTGGTGCCTAACCTGAAGGCGGTGGGATGAACCTTCTGTCCCATGTATTACCGCTCCTTTTCGTCCAGTTCTATGGTTATGTGGCTGGTGCGCTTGAGCACCCTGACCGCGCGTCCCATGGGCGCCGTGCGAAGGCGCTTGAGCGACGGTCCGCCGTCCACCGTGGCTTTGCTTACGAAGAGGTTGTCCACGTTCACGTCGTCTCTTTGTTCGGCGTTCGAGATCGCCGATTTCAGCACTTTTTCGACTATTCTCGAGGCCCCTTTGGGCGTGAACCGAAGCGCGCTGAGCGCCTCGTCGGTATGCTTGCCGCGAATGAGGTCGGCGACCAACCGCGCCTTCCTGGGGGCCACTCTCACGAATCGTCCTTTTGCCTTTGCTATCATGACTACTGCTCCATGGGTTGGCGTTTCCCGCTCAGGCCTTCTTGCGGACGGCGCTTGCTTTTTCCGAACCGCCATGTGCGCGGAAGAAGCGGGTCGGCGCGAATTCGCCGAGCTTATGACCAACCATGTTCTCAGTTATGTAAATCGGCAGAAATTTCTTTCCGTTGTGCACGGCCAGAGTGAGGCCCACCATCTCGGGAACGATGGTCGAGCGTCGGGACCAGGTGCGAATCACTTTTCGCTCGCCGGTCTGCTGCTGATAGGTCACTTTCTTCAGCAAGTGCTCGTCCACAAACGGCCCTTTTTTGACAGAACGCGCCACGGTCTCTCCGTCCTTTATCCTCTTCTATCCTTGATGATGTACTTGCTCGAGGGCTTCGATTTCTTCCTGGTCTTGTAGCCTTTTGCCGGCACACCCCACGGTGAGCACGGATGGCGTCCGCCGGAGGATTTGCCTTCGCCGCCGCCGAGCGGATGATCAACTGGGTTCATGGCCACTCCGCGAGTATGCGGGCGTCTGCCCATCCAGCGCGCCCGGCCCGCCTTGCCCAGCGAGATGTTCTCGTGCTCCACGTTTCCCAGTTGTCCGATGGTCGCGCGGCAGCGAACCGGTATGAGTCGCACTTCCCCCGAGGGCAACTTCACGTGGGCGTACGCGCCTTCTTTCGCCACGAGTTGTGCGCCGGCCCCGGCAGTGCGGGCCAGTTGACCCCCCTTGCCCGGCTGAAGCTCGATATTGTGGATAATCGTGCCGAGAGGGATGTTCTCTATCGGCATCGCGTTGCCAATGAGTATCTCAGACCCCACTCCGGACATCACCCGGGCGCCCACCTCGAGGTACAGCGGCGCGAGAATGTATCGCTTTTCGCCGTCCGGATATTGAATCAGCGCGACGTTGGCGGTGCGGTTCGGGTCGTACTCGATGGACTTTACGGTCCCCGGTATCCCTTCTTTATCCCGCCTGAAATCAATCGTGCGATATCGTCTCTTGTGGCCGCCGCCCCTGTGGCGAACCGTCACGCGGCCCATGGCGTTTCGGCCTGCGTATTCCTTCTTGCCCTTGGTCAGCGCCTTCTCGGGCTTCTTGCCCTTGGTCAGTTCCTCAAACGTCAGCGCGGTCTTGAACCGCAAGCCCGGCGTCCTTGGTGAAAACTTTTTTACAGCCATTTCTCAATTCATCCTTGCTCAGAACAATTCAATCCGGTCGCCCTCTTTGAGCGTGACGATCGCCTTCTTCCACTCGGGCGTGTGCCCTAACTGGAGGCGCACCCTTTTCTTCTTGCCCGGCACCCGCATCGTGCGCACCTCGGTGACGGACACCTTGAAGGCGTCCTCGACGGCCTTTCTTATCTGTATCTTGTTGGCCTTCGGAGCAACCTCAAACACATACTTGTTCTGCCGCTCGACCAGAAGGGTCGCCTTCTCCGAGATAACCGGTCGCCTTATTATGGTATACGGATCGTATTTCATGAAAGCTTCTTCTCCAAAGCTTCGAGCGCCGGCTTGGTGATCAGCAGCTTCTTGTGCCGGATGACATCCAGCGCGCAAAGCGAGCCAACGAATGTCTGCGTGACGCCGGGTATGTTTCTGGCCGAGAGATAGACGTTCTTGTTGGGCTCCTCCGTCACGATCAAACAACTCTCAGATATCTTGAGCCGCCTGAGCATCGCGAGCAGTTCTTTCGTCTTGGGCGCGTCGAACTTGAGTTCGGTCAGCACGAGGAGACTGTCAGCCTTGAGCCTGTCGGCCAGCAACGCCCTGAGCGCGTGCCTGCGCATCTTTGTGTTAATCTTCTTCGAGTAATCCCGCGGATGCGGCCCGAATGCCGTGCCGCCGCCTCTCCAATGAGGCGATTTGCCGCTGCCGACCCGCGCGCGTCCAGTGCCCTTTTGTCTCCAGAGCTTGCGGGTGCTGCCCGATATCTCGCCGCGTTCCTTGGTAGCTGCGTTGCCCTGACGGAGATTCGACAATTGCGATTCGGCCACCTGATGCACCACTGCCTCGTTCGGCGTAATTCCAAACACATCATCGCTCAGCGTGATTGTGCCGAGCTGAGCGCCGTTCGTGGCAAAGAGAACCGTCTCCGCCATTTCAACTCTTTCCTTTCGTCGGCTTGCCCCGGCCTTTGACTGCCTTGCGCACCTCGACGATGCCGCCCGTGGGGCCGGGAATCGAACCCCTTATGAAAAGGAGGTTTCTTTCGCCGTCCACCTTTACGATTTTCAGGTTCTGTATCGTGCGCGTCACGTGTCCCATGTGACCCGGCATCCCCTGTCCCTTCCAGACCTCCGAAGGGAACGCACATTGGCCGATGGAGCCGACGCGCCGATGTGACGTATGTCCATGGCTGGCCGGTCCGCCGCCGAACCCGTGCCGACGTACGACGCCTGCAAAGCCTCGCCCCTTCGTCACGCCCCTTATGTCAACGAGTTCACCTTGCTGGAAGACGTCCGCCTTGACGACGCCCCCTTCTGCCAACTCGAATGATGGGGGGACGGGGAATTCGCGCAGATGCCGCTTCGGGGCGCTGCCGGTCCGTTTGAAATGGCCCTGCAGAGGCTTTGCCACATTGCGCTTCTTGTCTTCGAACCCGAGCTGGACCGCCTCATACCCGTCACGTTCCTTGTTCCTCAGTTGCGTGACGACGCAGGGGCCAGCCTGGATTATGGTTACGGGAACCAAGGCTCCTTCGTCGGTAAATACCTGGGACATTCCCAGTTTTTTTCCAAGTAGACCAAACAATTTCCTCGTCCTTTCGAATCGACCAGGCGCTCCCCCGGAAACGGCGCTACCCAATTAGAGCTTGATCTCGACGTTGACCCCCGCCGGGAGGTCAAGCTTCATCAGGGCGTCCACCGTCTGGGTAGTCGGCTCGATTATGTCGATCAAACGTTTATGCGTGCGCATCTCGAACTGTTCGCGGGACTTCTTATCCACGTGGGGCGAACGCAGCACCGTGATGACGCTCCTCGAGGTCGGCAGAGGAATGGGGCCGGCAACCTTGGCGCCCGTCCGCCTGCACGTATCCACTATTTCATTGGTCGACTGATCGAGTATCCTGTGGTCGTACGCTTTCAGTCTGATCCTGATCTTCTGGCTATTCGCCATCTCTTAATTCACTCCGATTATTCTATGACCTCGGCGACGACGCCCGCTCCGACGGTGCGGCCTCCCTCGCGGA
>CAZEBC010000026.1:0-29956 GCA_964510165.1 uncultured bacterium | reverse complement strand
AAAACGTTGTCTCCTTTGTCTTCTTGACAAACCGTTCAGGGTGGGATACAATTTGGACTAACCGGTCCAAACAAGGAGGCCGCTGGCTATGGATGCCAGAAAACAACTGGTCTCGGCGGCGGCGAGACTCTTCCATGCCAAGGGATACCACAACACCAGCGTGCAGGATATTCTTGATGCGTCGTCAGTGTTTAGAAACAACTTCTACTACCATTTTGAGACCAAGGAACAGCTAGGTTTTGAAGTGCTGGGGCGGAGGATGCGCTGGTGGTACGAATCTGTCGTGGCGCCGTCGCTCGACAACCACGAGTTGCGCCCGTCAGAGCGTTTGGATGCGCTGCTCGACAGGATCCTCTCGATCGGCTGTTCGGCCGAGGGTGAATTGGGCTGTCCATTCGGGAATCTGGCCCAGGAAATGAGTTGTATCCACGAGCCATTCCGCCAGACTCTCAGCGATTTCTTTCGCAACATCGCCGAGCGATTGGAGGAATGTCTTGAAGAGGGGAAGGAATCGGGGGATTTCCCGAAGGACTTGGCTTCGAAGGAAGTTGCCGAGTTTGCCATCGCCGTGATTCAAGGGTCGTTCCTCTTGAGGAAAACGCATCGGGACCCGCAAGTCATGGAAAGAAGCATTGGGACGCTGCGGCGCCTGTTGTAAGGGTGGATGTCATCTTCGAGCCAATTAATGGAGTGATCCACAAAGGCGGAGAAAGCATATGGCGTACGACCTGCTCAGACAACCGTTCACTATCAAGAATACGACCTTTCGCAACAGGGTTGTGTTCCCGCCGGTCATGACCAATTATGCGACGCCGGACGGCATGGCGAGCGAGCGTCTCATTCGATTTCATGAGACTATCGCTCGTAACAATGTGGGGTTGTCGATCGTCGGCGCGACGGGCATTTCGCCCAGGTCTCGGCTGGGCCCGCAGTCGCTATGTCTTTACGACGACAGCCACGTGGATTCGGCGCGAGAACTGTTCGCGGCCATCAGGATGGCCGGCTCGGTCCCCGCCGTGCAACTGAATCATGGCGGTCGGGTCTTGTCGCTTGAACTTGCCGGGGGCGACGTTGTCGGTCCATCGCCGATCCCTTCGCCGATGGGCGCGGCGACGCCGCGCGAGTTGACGGGCCGAGAGGTGGAGGAGCTTATCGGTCAGTTCGCGCATGCGGCGGAGGCGGCAAAGGACGCCGGAGCGTCCCTCGTCGAATTCCACGGAGCGCATAGTTTTCTGCTGAATCAGTTCCTCTCGCCCGCTTCGAATCAGCGAACTGACAAGTACGGCGGCAGCACCGAGAACCGCAGCCGCATCGTGCGGGAAATACTTCGTTTGGCGCGTAAGCGGGTAGGCGAGGATTTCGTTCTCGGATTGCGGATGAGTGTTGAAGAATACGTTGATGGCGGTCTGACGCTGGAGGAAAGCGCCGAACTGATCGCCATGTTCGTCGAAAGCGGCCTCGACGTGATTCATGTCTCCGCGGGCGGCATTGATTCCGGCCCGCGCATGATTCAGGAAGCCGCCGAGGGAGAACTGCTCAGGTTGGCGGGCGAAATCAAGAGGCGCGTCAGCATCCCCGTCATCGGCGTCGGCGGCATCATCAGACTCGAGCAGGCCGAAGCTGCCCTTCGTGACGGCAAGGCCGACATGGTCGCCATTGGGCGGGGACTGATCGCCGACCCTGAACTCGTGACCAAGTCGCTCACAGGGCGCGCCAATGAAGTAAATGAATGCACCGGCTGTCTGCAATGCTTTATGCCGGGGGAGGCGCCGGGGATGACGTGTTCTGTCAACGACGCCATATGAAAGAGCTCTTAGGGCGGCATGTATTCGCGAATCAGAAAGGAGAAGGCCGGTGGACAGTTTGACCCAGACCGTTATGGACTATGTAATGTGCGAGGGTTTCGCCTGCGCGGTGGGGGTGGCGACGAGAGAAACGCTCGCGGGCGGGCCGCCGACTGCCGATATCAGCTACGTTCTTTCGGAGGCGAAGTCGGCGGTGAGCTTTGCCGTCGCCCTTGACCAGAGCCGGATAGAGCCGTTTCTGTCAAAGAAGGACCGTCGCTCCTATCAGCACGACCACATCCGTGCGCACATCATTTCGAGCGGCATCTCGTTTGAGCTTGCGAGTTATCTGGAGCAGCGTGGGTACCGCTCGCGTCCACTTAACTCGAACAACTTCTACAGGGCGGACAGTTCGCCGGGGGGTATCCTCGACTTGATACCCGACATCTCGCACCGATATCTTGCGGTTGCCTCGGGTGTCGCGTCGTTTGGTTTGTCCGGCAACGTGCTCAGGAAAAAGGAGGGCGCGGCGATTGTGCTCGGAGGAGTGGTCACGAGCGCGGAACTGGAGCCCACGCCGCCTTTGCCCAAGGAAGAGAACTACTGCGACGGCTGCCGCCTGTGCATCGCGTCGTGCGCGTCGGGCCTGATGGACCCGGAGGAAGAGGCGCGCGTCACGCTCGGCGGGACTGAGCACACGTATTCCAAGCGGCGCAACTATCATCGCTGCGAATACGTCTGCGGCGGATTCACCGGGCTTCATCCGTCGGGAAAGTGGTCAACCTGGTCGCCCGGCCGGCTGCCGATACCCGAAACAGACCGGGAATTCAGGCGGGCATTGGCGCGCGGGGTGGAAGCTTATCTCCAAAGGCCCTCGCTCGACGGCGGTTTCTACAACCCGCTTCTCGACAAACGCATCGGGCTCACGTGCGGCAATTGCCAGATCATCTGCGTCGCGGACAAGGAAGAGAGGAAGCGCCGCTATAAGGTGTTGACCGAGAGCGGATGCGTCGTGCAGAATACGGACGGCTCGCTCGATGTCGTGTCGCCCGCCGAAGCGGCCGAGCGCGTCGCCGCGATGGATTCGGAAACACGCGCGTGTTACGAGTAAGCGCGAGGACAACGAGGAGACTGCACCATGTACAGTTTAGAGCAGCTTATAATCGACAGGGTGACGGGGGAGGGCGCGTGCGCAATCGGATTTGCGACGGCTGAAACGCTTGCGGGCGGGCCGCCCTCAGTGGACCTTGAGTACGTCCTGCCGGGCGCGAAGTCGGCGGTGAGCTTCGCGGTCCCGCTCGACCAGAAATTCATTCCGCCGTACCTGATGAAGAGGGACCACCTTTCGCAGCAGAAAGACAACACCCGTGCCAACAAGGTGGCAAGCGGCATCGCGCTCGACCTCGCGAGATTCCTGGAGCAGAAGGGGTACCCCTCTTATCCGGTGGCGTCGAACCAGGTGTACAGGGAGGACACGCCGCGCGGGATGTTTGACATGAAGCCCGACATCTCGCTCCGATACCTTGCGGTGCGTTGCGGAGTCGCGCATATGAGCCTCTCGGGCAACGCGATAACGAAAAACGAGGGCGCTGCGATAATTCTCGGCGGCGTTGTCACGACGGCCGAGCTGGAGCCGACCGCCCCGCTTCCGAAAGAAGAGAATTACTGCGACGGCTGCCGCATCTGCATGGCATCCTGTCTGTCGGGCCTGATGGACCCGGAGGAAGAAGAACGAGTGACGATTGGGGGCGTTGAGATCACCTACGCGAAGCGTCGCGAGTATAACCGATGCGGATACGTGTGCGGCGGATTCACCGGGCTGCATCCCTCGGGCAAGTGGTCCACGTGGTCGCCCGGCCGGTTCCCGATTCCGGTAAGAGATGAAGATTTCGGGCCAGCCCTCATGCAGCATCTTGATATCCACACTCGCAGACCGGCCATGGAAGGGGCGCGGATTCACCCGTTGATAGACGGCAAGTTCAGCATGACGTGCGGCATGTGTCAGCTTGTGTGCGCGCCCGACAAAGAAGAACGGAAGAGGCGTTACAAGATGCTGACCGAAAGCGGCTGCGTGGTGCAGAGTACCGATGGTTCGGTCGAGTCTATGCCGCCGGAGGAGGCGGCCAAACGGCTCGCCGCAATGGACCCTGAAACCAGGGCGTTGTACGAGTAATCGGATTGACAAAGCCCGGCGAATTTGGTAATTTTAAGGCGGTTGAGTTGCCGGAGTGGTGGAACTGGTAGACGCAGGGGACTCAAAATCCCCCGGTGCTTGGCACCATGAGGGTTCGATTCCCTCCTCCGGCACCGTTGAGAGACAAGGACTTGTGGACCCCCCATCATTGCGAGCGCTTTCACCCCCGCCACAAGCGAGACTTGACTCAAGAAGAATCAATCCTGGATTCCCGCTTTTGCGGGAATGACATTTTGGACATGCTCGCCAGAGCTATCATTCCCGCCGCTTCTTCAGAGCTTCTCTTCCAATACAACTGCTTCCGCGGGCGTCACAGATGTCGTCAGGTGTTGGCTTGAGGGATAGATGGTTTCTCGTTCCTCGTGGCACTTGGCGCAAGTGACCGGCCCCGTTCCCATGTCTCTATGGCAGCCCATGCACATGCGGTGATAGGCGCTGATGAGCCGCGGCTTGGTGAGTTTCATGAAGTCGAGCGGCTCGCCGTGGCAGGTGTTGCATGTGGGCATCTGTTTTTCCGGTCCGTGGTGATGGCAGGACTGGCAGTCCGGGATCATCTTCGTGTGTTGAAGGTGCGGGAACTTGACGGGAAGATATTTTCTTGAGAGCCGGGCGATGACATAGGTCTCCGGCCCCTTTTCGGCGTCGAGGGGTTCCATTGCAACGGGTCTGGGAGCGGCGCTGAGGGTGCCTTTATGGCATCCCTTGCAGCTCACGGGCCTCTTCTCCTCTCCGTCTTCCTTGTTTTTCTGAGTGTGACACCCGATGCAACTGTTGGGCGATTCGGGGTCGTGGTAAATCTTGTCGGCCTGAACGCAGCCTGGCCTCACTGAGATGTCGGCCTTTTCGTGACATTGCTGGCAGGAGTCGGAAGTCTGCTTGAAGCGCATGTCCATGGCGACGAGCGTTCTCACGTGGAAGTTGTGACAGCACTTCGCGCATTCCTGCTTCGGGTCGTGCTTTTCGTGGTCGAAGGCGACGGGCGGCAAAATCGCGCCGGGATAGCTGATGAGGAGTTGGCCGGGATTGGCCTGATACACGCGGGCCACCATTTCCCGCTCGTCCGGCACACTGGGTTTTGCCTCGGGCCGATGACATTCGTTACAGGAGTACGGGTCGATTTCCTTATTTCCCGCGAGGTATTCCTTCTCGTGGCAACCGATGCAGCCGGTGTGGCCGACCTTGCGGAGCGGGTCCCTGTTCTCTTCAGGCGTGTCCTTGTGGCAATTGCCGCAGGATTCTTCCTGTCCCTTCTCATACACCAGCTTCTTCTGTTGTTCGTCGTACCTGTGGTGACAGGTGTCGCAACCTTTCTCCATGGCGGCGATATGCGGAAAATGGTCGAAGGTGGCCGGATACCATTCGGGCTTGAGATACTCGGTCGTATCGAGGTGGCATTCGCCGCAGGTGAGCGCGCGGACCTTCTTGCCTCCGCTTGTTGCACCTTCGTAATGGCACTGGTTGCATCTTTCGTGATAGGCGTCTATCAACGCGCGCCTGTCGGCCAGTTCGCGCCATGCCACATATTCATAATTGACTTTTCCCTCAGCATCGGCAGGGTGGCAGGTTTGACAGCCTTCCTCGCTGAGCGTTTCGGTATGTTTTCGATGGTCGAAGACAACGGGCGGCCGTTCAAACGTATCGAACACTTCGGGCCGAGCCATCAGGACGCGCGACTCGATGAGGGTTTGGGGCGGCGGTTCGGATGCGGCTTTATTCGCCGGCATAGAAATTCCTTCTGCCGGTTGCCCGCAGCCGGCGCCGACGAACAGAGGGGCTGAACAAGCAAGCATTCCGAGGAGGCTGATTATCCATTGACGTCGCATTTTCTTCATCCCTTTACGCTTTCAGGTGCTGAGGAATTTCCATGCATTCGATCAAGATTTCGGCTATGAACTTCACGTGGATGCCGAGCTTGTAGAAATTGATGATCTGCTCGATGCCGCTGTGACAGTTGTGGCAAGGAGTGACCACGTATTTGGCGCCGGTGGCCTTGAGCTGGTCCGCCTTTACCCGATTACTCGTCACCCTCGACTTGGTCCAAGGCGGTCCGCAGTTGACGGTTCCGCCGCCAGCCATGCAGCAATAGTTGTGCTCGAACCTGGGGTCCACGTCCCTGAAATCCTCGCACAAGGCGTTCATGATGTAACGCAGCATGTGATGGAGTCCCCTGCCGCGGACCACATTGCAGGGGTCCTGCACGGTCACGGGTTCGGTGAATTTTTTGGCGATCTTGATTTTTCCGCTGGTGAGCAGTTCGTAATACCATTCGATGGCGTGAATGAGCGGGATGGGCGGGAACCGCCACGACAGCCATTTTGGGCCGTCGTAAGCGGCGCCCCGGAATGCGTGTCCGCACTCGCCCATCACGATCTTCTTTACCTTAAGGCGCAGGGCGGTGTCATAGAAGAGGCGCTCCACGCGCGCCATCGTCTCGAAATCGCCCGAGTACATGGCCATGTTGCTGTTGTCCCATCCGTCGGTGGCCGGCATGGTCCAATCGACGCCGGCGACGGTCATAATCTGCGCCATATACGCGAGGAGCTGGGCGAGGATTTTGGGTTCGGGCGCGATGACCGAATACATGACCTCGGCGCCCTCCTTGTCGAGGGGAATCTTCGCCTTGGGCATCTCCATCTGCGCCTCTTCCTCCTGCCACTGGAGGGTGTCGATCCATTCGTCCTGCTGCACCCACATCTGGTTCATGGTGACTGCGTGGCTGTTCGTGGTGTCCTGAAGGTATGCGGGCACCACGTAAAGGAAGTTGAGAATGCGGCGCACGACGATGAGGAGGTACGCGATATCGATCCCGAACGGGCAATACATGCTGCAACGGCGGCACACGGCGCATTCGGTGAACGCGATTCGAGAGGCGTTCCGGATGAATTCGTGGTCGACCTTTCCCTTTCGCTTGACCATCTCCCATAATGTATTTTTCACCTTGCCGACGGGTGAATAGTGCGGGTCTCTGCCGCGTGAGAGGAACGTGTGGCAGGCCTCGGAGCACAGGCCGCAGTGAACGCACGTGTCCAGGTATACCTTGAGGCGTGCGCCCTCACCTTTGAGCACCTGATTTATGGTTCGCTCGATCTGTTCGAGACTGAGCTTCTTGATCGTTTCGTCCAGCCCCGGGTCCTTTACCATTTGTTCCGGAGTCAGTTTCCTGGCCGCGTGTTCCGCAACCGGCTCGATAACGGCCTGGCTCTTATTATTTTCGGCCATGCGACACAACCTCCATTTCAAGGCTCCGGTCTACCAGTCTCTCGAATGTCTGACGAAACCGAACTCAGAGCCCATGTACGCTCGCGTGAAAAGGAAGAACAGCATATGCGCCAGCCGCGTGAAGGGGATAGCCATCAGCATGAGCGCACCGGTCACGATGTGGAGAATCACCATAGTCTTGTAAGCGAACCACTGATGATAGGCGATGAAGCCCGTCACAAACGGCGCAAGCACTAATGCGATCAGCAGGAAATCAGAATAGGTAGTGACGTTCTTCACTTCAGGCAGGCGCAATCTCCTTCCGATGAAGAACAGGCCTCCGATGACAACGGCCACCGTCATGATATCGGCGGCGATCGGCGGCAGGCTCCACCACTTGATTCCCCATGATTCGCGCAGCATCACGTTGTGCGCCAACAGGAAAATCGGCGTGATTAACAGGCAGAGGTGAAAGATGAACGCGACCGCCGTCATCACCGGCTGTTTCCGCATGCTCACGTTGGCGAAGGGGATTATCCAGTGCAAGATGGACCTCAGTCCGAATTTCAGGCTCATGTAGGGGTAGACGACCCTGTCTTTCCTCGCAGTTGACGCCATCCAGATGAGGCGGTAAAGAGACCCGCCGAAGAACACGAGGAACGCTACCCAGACAAGCGGTCCGCTTACGAACTCGTACATGTTCGGCTCTCCTCACTCACTTATGCCGGCAGTTCATTTATCCTGACGATTCGGCGGTAATAGACGCCGTCCTCGACCGCCTTGATCAGCGCCTTTGTGCCGTCAGGGCTGAACACAGGCTCCCAGAGCATCTCGAATTTTCTGTTCCACAGCTTGCCATTCACCGCGACAGTGAAGGCTCCGCCGCGTTCGACCTTGGCGACAACGGTCTGGCCGTCGGGACTGAACGCGGGATTCCACACCATATCGAACGTCTCATTCCACGGGGCGCCGTCAACTGCGATGGTCCATCGGTTCTGTTCCTTGACTATAGCGGCGACGTGCCTGCCGTCGGGCGAGAAGAACGGTTCGAGGACGCATTCGTCATAGGTCTTCTTCCACGGGGTGTCATCAACGGTGATGGTCCACTTGCCGAACGTTGGCGCCGCCACCGCTGCGATGGAGCGACCATCGGGACTGACCTTCTGTCTCCACAACTGGTCGTAGCGGCCGCTCCACAACGGACGCCCGTCCTCAACCAGAATCCATTTCCCTGCGGTTCTGACGGGGGCCAGCACCGAGCCGCGCTGGGGCCTGAAACCGGGTTCCCACACGCAGCCGAACCTCTGCTCCCATGGCTGTCCGTCCCTGGCGACGGTATATTCGCATATGCCGAGTCTCACCTCTGCCGCCACATGTCGTCCATCGGAGCTGAAAGTAGGAGAATAGACGTTGATGAAGTTGCGGTCCCAGACCTTGTCATTGACTGCGACGGTCCATGTCCCCTCGAGGAATCCGAAGATGTCGGCCTCTTTGAGCGGCTTTGACTGAACGACGGCGGCGACTCTCTCGCCGTTCGGGCTCACGGCCAATCCCCTGGTGGATACAAAGGTATTGCTCCATGCCTGACCGTTGACAATCACGCCGTAGTCCATCTCGCGCTTGCACTGAGCGGCAACCGTGCTGCCGTCCTCGCTGAAGGTGGTGTTCCACACGTATTCGAACGTCTGCTCCCAGGGGTCGCCCTCGACGGCGACGGTCCAGGCGTCATCCGCCCGAACGAGGGCGGTGAGTCTGCCATCAGGGCTAAACTTCACATACCACGCCTTCTCGAACGACCGCTCCCATGGCTCGCCGTTGACGCATATAGTGAATTGGCCGTCCTCGGTCTTGACGGGCGCGGCGATCCTCTCGCCGTCCGGGCTGACCGTAAACTGATGGACCTCCGGGAAGCGCTCTCTCATTTGAGAAATATCGGCGACGAGCTTTTCGTCTGTTTCCCAGTCCCAGCCGGGCTCGGACGCGGCAACTTTCTGCAAGGTTGTCTCCATGTTCTGCACGTGAGCATCCATACTATTGGTATCCTTTAGGTTTCGGGGTTGACCCCGGCTCGCTGAGGCCGCTTGTTCTCGGTTGGGCCGGCCTCCGGCTCGGACCTCAATGTCCGATACACATCGGTCACGGATTTCGCGACGACGAAAAAGAGGCTGGTCATCACGACCGCGATAACGGCGTAGAACACGCCAAAGAAGATCATGTGGCCCGCGTCCCATCTGAATTCAAACGTTGTCGGAAGCATGGCGCCTCGACCTCCCCGGTTTCAAGTCGCGTTGAGTTCCTTTTCACGCGGAAACAGATGCAAGTAACGATACGATAGTGAATACACGATGACTCCGTATCCGATGACTGCAACCGCAATAGCCCATTCCTGCCATGTGGGGTCGTAGGCGACGAACCGCTCGAACGGGAGCACGGGTATCGAAAGCGTCTGTATCGTCATCACAAAGCGGTTCAAGACGACACCAAGACATATGAACAAACAACCGGTGACAAGTGACAGGTCATAATCGCGCGCCCGCGGAATCAGGAGCAGGACCGCCGGGACTATTCCGAACACGAACAGCTCGAGGAACAGCAGTTCCATCCCGTAGGGACCTTTGTAGAACGCGGTGAAATTGAACCCCTTCGCGGGTGCGGTCACGTTCGCCCAATACACCGTATCGGCCGACTTGAGCACCAGATAGACGGCAAACAGCACGGCGGACAACTTCGCGAGTTTCGAAAGCGTGGACCGTCGGACGAGTTGTCGCCGCGTGAGCTTCTGGGTAGTCCAAACGACAAGGGTGGTCAGCGCCGGTCCCGATGCGATTGCCGACAAGATGAACAGGAAGAATGTCCAAGGCCAGATGGCGACGCCGGTCCGGTATGAGAACGGTCGCGCGAACAGGACGCCGAACATTCCTCCGAGCGACCCTTGATGAAAGAAGGAGAGGAAAGTCCCGACGAGCGCAAACACGGCCATGATTCCATGCAGATTCTCGCCTACATATTTGAACAGGGGGAATTGACTGATTGTCTTGTTCTCGGCAACGAGCGGGACAAACTCGATGGTCAACACGAACAGATAGCACGTGATGCAGAAAATGACCTCGGTCAGCATTGAATGCACGTTCGCATGCATGAAGCTGAAGTAGCCGCGCAGCGGCTGGCCTATGTCAATGGTCAGCATGCCGATTGCGCCGCTATAACAGATAAATCCGATGACCACGGCGGCGCCTATCAGGTCCTTCAGGTAATCGAGCTTAAGGATATAGAATAGGAATCCGCTGAAGAACGCTCCGGCTCCGAGGGCGATGATGGCGAGGTCCACCGTGATCCACAGCCCGAACACAAAATAGTTGTTCATGCCGGTCTGGTTCAATCCTTTGAACAGGCAGAGGAACGCGGCATACAGGCCCCATGCAAGCAACAAGCCCCAGAAGCTCAGCCACAACACAAACTTTCGCGGGGAACACCGCTCTAATTTCGGTATTTCATGTTCGCCAGACATCCGATCGGCCTCTTCCTTTCAGATTAGGTGTAGGGGCGGCCCTGCGTGGCTCGCCACGAGTGGCCGCCCGCCGCACGGGCACATCGTTCATGCAGGATTGTCCGCGAGTTTCCTGACCCATTCCTGCGAACTCATGTAATAGACCTTCGGCTCGGTGTGCAGTTTCTCAAGCAGCCGGAATGCGCGCGGGCTTTTGATCAACCGTGCGACCTCATGTTCGGGATTGCTGAGATCGCCGAAATGCATTGCCCCAACGGGGCAGGCCTCGACGCACGCGGGCACATATTCGTCTTCCTTGAGATAGTTGCGGCCCTCGTTGTGTGCCTTGTTCTTGGCTTTCAGATAGCGATGCGAACAGAAGGTGCACTTCTCGACGACGCCCCGCATGCGCACGGCAACGTCAGGGTTCAGGTGCCTCTCCATTTCCTTCGGCCAAACGGGGTCCCACCAGTTGAAACAGCGGACCATATACGGACACGCCGCCATGCAATAACGGCATCCTATGCAGCGGGTGTTTATTTGATCCACCACTCCGGTAAGCTCGTCATAGTTCGTGGCGCTCGCCGGGCAGACGGAAACGCAGGGGGTATGGTGGTCGCACTGCATGCAAGGCCTGGGGAAATACGCCATGCGCGCATGCGGATACTCGGCGCCGTTGTCGACCCTGTAAATGCGTAGCCATTCGATGTTGCGCGACTTGTCGCTCTCGTCAACGCGGAATGGGACATTGTTTTCCATGTGGCAGGCGACGGCGCAGTTGCCGCAGCCAGTGCATGTATCCAAATCTATGACCATGCCGTACCGGACAAGTGTTTGCTTTTCCACGCTCGTGTTCATCGTGCTTAGGCTTTTCTGATCTTTCCCGGAGTACCGCAACAAGAGGCCAACCCCGTGATGTCGTCATACGCGACTTCGAGCAACTGGCGCGCGTTCACGCCCTTGTTTTGCAGGTAGCGGTCGTACCCTGTATGCCCGAAGTCCAGGGGAATCAGCACTATTCCTTCATGCACTCCCGCAAAGGTGTGCACCCGCACGCTCACTTTGCCACGGGATGATTCCAGGATCACCTTGTCCCCGTCCTTGACGCCGTGATGCATGGCGGTTATCGGATTGATCCGAACGAATAGCTCGCTCTCGCGGAGCACCGTGTCGCTGAGTTGCTTGATGAGCAAGGGAGGCGTGCCGAGACCGTCGTGCGCCATCGCCACCAGTTCCTCCGGCATAATGGTCAGGTCAAAGCCTATGGGCTTTGCGGCTGGCTTCATGTAGTGGGGCATGCATTTCAGGTCGTCGCTGAAACCGAACTCTTTGTGAAGTCGCTGGCTGAAGAACTCGAACTTCTTGCTCGGCGTGCTGAAGGATGACTTGCCACGCTCGAATGCCGGGTCGAACCAGCAGCCGTTCGCAAGCAGGCTGCTCCAGAACGTCGAAAATGTCGGGTATTTTTCCTGGAGCGACCGCGGGGGCTTCCCTTCGGAGGAGACGATGTCAACGGGCTCATTTATCATGCCCCGATCGGATTCGTACAGTCCTCTGGCCCGCGCCGCCACGACCTCAGCGGTGTTGTTCCACGGGAAAGAGTCCGAGATCGCGCCGCCCATTGAACGCGCGATCATTATCGCGATGTCGCCTGCGTTCCTCGCATCGTGCAAGGGGGTTATCAGAGGACGGTTCACGCCGTACGTCGCATACGGCACTCCGGTGACACCGGCAAGGTCGTCCCACCTCTCGAATGGGGTTGGCACAGGGAGGACCAGGTTCGCTCGCTGTGCGCTCTCATCCATGTGGGACGCCAGGCTTACGACATAGGGGATTTTCTCGAAAATACCATCCGCCGATTTTCGGTCACGAAGCGCATAGTACGGGTTTGCCTCATGGATGAACAAGACTTTGATTTTTTGCGGATCGAGATTGTGTGGCAGAGACGGGCTGAATGGATACCGCCCGCTTCCCGCTCCGTCGCAGCGGGCCGTCGCGTTGCCGCGCGCCGATTCTTCGTCCATCGTGACGGGCGGAAGCGGACTGACTGGCGCCGCCGCCTGAGTGAAAAGGCCGCCGACCTGACCGATATTGCCGACCAGCGCATTCAGGCTGTTGACGGCCATCAGCGCGTACAGGTCGGCAAACCTTTCTCCCCGACCTGCGCCGCCGATTGCAAGCGAAGGCCCATTCGAGGCGAACCTGCGCGCGATATCTTCCGTCTCACTCGCCGGCACTTTCGTGATGAGTTCGACGGATTGCGGCGAATACCGCGCGAGCACCTCGGATGCAAAGCCCTTGTGTGTCTTGCCGGACGAGTCCGTCCAATCCTCGAAGCCGAAACAGTGCTTTTTCACAAAAGCCTTGTTGTAGAGTTCGTCTCTGATCAACACGTGAGCGATTGCAAGGGCGAGCGCGGCCTCGGTCCCCGGCGTGATTGGCGCCCATTGGGACGCTTTGTTCGCGGTGGTCGAGAGATTAGGCTCGATCTGAATCACCTCAACCTGCGACTCTTTCGGCCTCTTGAGCCACGTCGCCTGTGCGTGATACATCCGGCCGGGCGCTCCCCATCCCTCAAAGAGGCTGCATCCGAAACTCAGGATGCAGCGGGCGTTTTCGATATCATATGCGGCAGTGCTCCCGCCGGTCATGAGTTGGTGAACGATATTCTGGGCGTCCACACCGTTGTTCATGGGCACGAAATTGGGGGACCCGACAGCGCGGAGCAGCCGTTCGAGCATCCGGTTTATCGCGCTGTTACGATGGTTGGTGATGCATGCGATCGCATGGGATTGCCCGGTCGCCCTGAGGCTTTGTATTTGCTGGCTGATCTCTCTTATGGCGATTTCCCACGAGACGGGCCGCCAGGAACCGTCCACTCGTTTCATCGGAGTCTTGATGCGAGCCGGACTGTACAACAACTGGAGCGAAGCGACCCCGAGCGGACAGACCGAGCCTCGGTTGACGGGGTGGTTCTTGTTGCCGTCGATCCTGACGAGGCGATCGTCCACCTTTCTCACGCGGATGCCGCATCCGGCCTCGCATAGCCCGCAGACGGCGTCCTCGAACGAGGGCGCGCCCGGAGAAGGCGTCGGCAGCCACGCCCAGTTCTGTGTCCAGAACGCGGCGTCTCGCATGAGGTACCAGGGCGTCGGCGAGAGCATCAGGCCGAGAGCCGCTCCTCCCGCAAAGGTCATCCCTTTGACGAACGTCCTCCGGTCAACTTTTACGGTTGCTTTTTCCTTAAACCAAGACATTCCAGCGAGTCCCTATTTGTGACAGATGAAACAGGCCGTGCTCGTTCCGCGCGCCCTGTGACATGCCGCGCATTCGTCCATCCGCATCGTGCCCCACACGTTCCTGCCCTTCTCGCTCATGATGGTGAAGGCATTCAGCGGAACGCGCGGATCATACACCACATAACCATACTTGGTGATGCGGTTCGCGAGATACTCGGCGGCGTCCGAATGGCCTTGCGGGCCATGACACGTTTCACACGCAATCTTCGCCATCCGCACGTGCGAGGAATGCGAGAACGACACGCACTCGGGCTGCTTGATGTAAAGCGCCCACTGCGGCTCACGATTTTCCTTCACGTAATTCTCGACGAACTTCTTTTCTTCAGACGAGTCGCCAATCGTATTTTCGTGACAATCAATGCATGTTTCAAGCGTGGGGATTCCGGCCCAGCTCCCGTCCTCATGGAAGAAGTGGCATGTGTCGCAGGTGATGCCGAGCCTCTCCACGTGAAGCGGGGGATTGTAATTCACCGGCTGCGTGCTCTTGACGTAGCTCAAACCGGGTAACAAGAACCATCCCAACAGGAGGAAAAGCACGAGTCCGAACGAAAAGAAGCCGACCACGGTTCCGAAATATTTCTGGCCGTTTGAGTTCTTTTCGGGTTTCATCAATGGCGGTCTCACTTAATTTCTCATTGAGAGCGCGACGCTGGTGGCGCGCTTTCCACATCACTTCCGTTGGAGAGTTTTGGCAAGAACTGTGCCATCACGGCCGGCAGTGAATCGGCGCCCTCAAACATCAAACGATATTATCGAGAAACATGGCATTTGCCGCGATGCGTCATGCGCCGATACCAATGTGTTTCGTCGTCGCAGAACGACGCGAAGGCTCGCAACGCGACGTTGCGCGCAACTGTGGCCGCAACATTTCGGGCGATGTCCGCGCCGGACCGACGACTGGCCGGAATGCCGCAAAACTCAGGCAAACTGTCGGGCCGCGCCTCAGCACGGTTCGAGGCGTCCCCCTTGGCACAGTACTTGCCCTGACACTTTGCGGAATCGCTGATGCGAATTCACTCGTACTTTGCAGAATGGCAGATGCGAATTCAATCGAACAATCGGCTCTTCGCAGCGTGCGCTCGCTGAGCCACCGGGAATTGAATCGTGAAGGTAGCAGTTCCGCTGTTTGGTACGCGAGTTTCTCCGCGATGGTCTTATTCGGATAAGACCCTGCTTGTCCAGCTTGCTGACAACCAGGAAGTCTCACGAAGAATCGTGGAGACGGCGGGCATGACGGAGGAAGAGCGGCTCTCTCAGCTTGCGGATCTCGAGGTCGACCTGTTTGTGTGCGGCGCGATGGACAAGGAATTTGAGAATCGGGCCGGCTCATACGGCATCAGAGTGGTTCACGACGTTGCGGCGGAGGTCGATGAGGCTCTTGTCGCATTGAGGAACGGAAGGTTGCACAACGGATTCGGATTGAACGACGCAAGGGGGCGCAGCCAGACCCCGACCAAACATCCTGAGGGCGAGATGTGCAAGCCAACCATAGACTGTGTCGAATGCGTGGACCGCAGGTGCTTGAAGGGAGAGACATGCACGGGCGACTTCGGGGAACTCTTCTCCGCCGAAAAGTATAACGAGTTCCATCATTCCATGGAGGTGACGACTGATATCGCGGCGGAAACTCACCGGAGATTGTGTCGCGTGGCCGAGTTCATCTATTACTGCCTTGGCATGGAATACAAGCATGTCGGCGTCGCGTTCTGCGTGGAGATGTTTCGAGAAACCGAGATACTTGTGCGACTGTTGCGCAGGTTTTTCGCGGTCAGTTCGGTGTGCTGCAAGGTGGGGGGCCGGATTGAGGCCGACCTCATCACCGCGTCGCGCGGGGTGCTGTGCAATCCTATCGGCCAGGCACACATATTGAATGAGCTCGAACCCGATATCAACGTGCTGGTCGGATTGTGCGTGGGATGCGATTTGATCTTTGTCCGGCACAGCAAAGCCCCGACCTCGACGCTGTTCGTAAAAGACAAGTCGCTCGCGAACAATCCGGTCAGTGCGCTGTACTCCAAGTACTACATAGATGAGATTCTCAAGGAAATTTGAGCACAGAGCCAACAGGAAGGAGGAGTTTCTATGACAACCATCGGACTTGACAGCATCGGGCTGTGCGCCCATTTTTCGGAGAAGGGAGACTGGGCGTTCGACTTCGCGTTTTCTCTGGCCCAGAAAAACAAGTGTCAGCTCAACATCTTCTACTTCCTCAGGTCCCCGTATGAGAAATACTCCGATCCGCCCGGCCAGGGACGCAAGATGGATGACAAAATCCTGATCGCGACCGACCGCAAGCTGCGCGAGTACTACGACAAGTGCCTGGGCGAGTACGTTGATGTCGGGTTCAAGGTCTGTGAAGAGAGCCGACACGCAAAGGAACTCAGAACCTGCCTCATGAACCGCGAATACCAGTTACTGGTGATCCCGCACCTCGAGCGGGGAATCACCTTCGGCAACATCCCCATCGAGGAGTTCGCGTACAGGTTCAATGCGCCGGTCGTCCTCGTCGGGCCCGACAGGCCCAATCAGTTCCATTTAAACCCGTCGGCCTCGATGCTCATTGATAAGCTGGGGATACCTGATGGTTCCTGGGAAGAGATATATCTGGACGCGGGGAAGGAAGCCGCCCGCGCCTGAGGCCGATTGTTCTGTCGGCGTGGCGTGCCGCAATCGAAGCCCCTCACCCTGCCCAGTGGGAGGTTGGGGTGAGGGAGGGGTGAGGGAAACGAAACGCGACAACAACTGCTACGCTTCACCCCATCCCGTATCTTTCCATCTTCCGCCACAGCGTCGAGCGGTGCATCCCAAGTTCTTCCGCAGTCTTGACGCGGTTCCCCTTGTTTCGCTCGAGCGCCTCCCGAATGATGGACTCCTCGGAACTCCCTCCATACACGGGCCGCGATGAACGTTCGCCATTGCGTCTTGCCGCTTCCAGCAATCTTTCAGGCAGATGCTCGACCTCGATAACGTTCTTTCGGCAGATGACGAAGGCATGCTCGATCGCGTTCTCGAGTTCCCTCACGTTGCCCGGGAAATCGTATTGTCTCAGAAGGTTGAGGACGTCATTGGACACCCCGCGTATGTCCTTCTTGCGCCTGACACGGAACTTCTCCACGAAATGCTCGATCAGCAGCGGCAAATCCTCGAGTCGCTCCCGCAACGGCGGTATCTGAATATTGATCACGTTGATGCGATAATAGAGGTCCTCCCGGAACAATCCCTGCTCGACCATCCGCTTGATGTCCTGGTTTGAGGAGGTGAGGATGCGCGCATCGGTCTGCAACATCCGCGTCGAACCCAGCGGCTGATATTCACCGTTGTTGAGAACCCTCAGTAGCTTCACCTGAAGCGCGAGAGGCATATCGCCGATCTCGTCCAACAGAAGCGTGCCGCCCTGCGCCAGATAGAACATGCCCGGCTTGTCCCGCTTCGCATCCGTAAATGCGCCCCTCACGTAGCCGAACAGCTCCGACTCGAGCAACGTCTCGGGAAGCGCGGCGCAATTGATGCGGATATATGCGTTCTGCTTGCGGGGGCTCAGGTTGTGGAGCGCCTGCGCCAAGAGTTCCTTGCCCGACCCGCTTGGTCCCTGGATCAGCACGTTGCACTCGGACTCGGCGATCTCCGGCAGCAACTCGAAGATGCGCTGCATCTTTTCGTTGCAGCTCACGAGATTCTCGAAACGGTTCAATTTCGACACCTGATTTTGAAGGTCTTCCAGCTCGGAGAGATCGCGAAAGAACTCTACCGCGCCGAGGCATTGCTTGTCTTCATCGCGAAGCAGCGTCGTGCTGACGCTGATGGGGACCTTTCGGCCATCGCGGGTGATGATGGTAACCCTGACGTTCGAGATCGGTTTTCCGTTTTGCAGCGTGTTGCGCAGCGCGCAGCCCGTCTGGCACAAATCGGTCCGGAATATGTCGAAACAGTACTTGCCGACGGCCTCTTCCCGGCTGAATCCCGATATCGTCTCCGCCGCTCGATTGAACGAGGTGATGCGGCAGTCATGGTCCGTCGTGAACACCCCTTCGCTGATGCTGTCGAAGATTATCGTCGAGATATCCTTTTGTTCAAGAGAGTGATTCTTTAGCATGATGCTCCCATTTCCGGTGAAAAACGATGTGAACCTGGTTTGTTGCATGGAGTCTGGTAAGGCACATATCATGCCACTCGATTTTGGGGCGAAGCTTTCACTGTGTAACATATGCGGATGCAATAAGATAAGAAGAAACGGCTGCCAGGAAGGAATCCTTCGCACCGTTCGAGGAAAGTTGCATGTATGCAACGATTGCAACGCGACATCAGTTGCACGATTGCAACATGAGGATCAAGAGGGCGACTGTGCCTCTTGACCCGCGCGTCAAGCTTGGTGATCGTGTCGCATCTCGGTGGCGGCCGCAACACGCTGTCGTGGGTACGCGCGGGAGGGTGTCATCCACGCAAGAACGGCGCACGCTATCAGCACGACCCCGAACGCGGCGACCACGGAGGCGCCGGTCGGTAAGTCCCATCTGACAGAGGCGATCATCCCGAAAGCGCTCGCGAGGAATCCGAGGGTCCATCCGATCACCAGACGGCTTGAAATGCGTTCGGCGAACAGGATCGCGCACACCGCCGGAACGACCAGATAGCTGAACACCAGCAGCACGCCCGCGATCTGCACGGAACTGGTGACGACAAAGCCGAAGGTGACATAGAAGACAAAATCCCACCATCTTACGGACAATCCCTGATTCCATGCCTCTTTGATATCCAGGGAGATCAATAGGAACTTGCGCCGAAGCAGGTAGTGGACCGCGCCGACCAGCCCATAGATCACGACTGTCTTCGCTATGCCCGGCCATGTAACGTACAGGATATTGCCTACCAGCATGGCCGTAATCGCCTCGTGTCCGTGAGGCGCGCGGTCGAGCACAAGGATAGCCGCCGCCGAGCAGACCGCGTATACGATTCCGATGATCGCCTCCTGCGGAACCTTTTCCTCTCGAAACCGGCCGAGCGCAAACACGGCGGCCCCGACAAAGGTGAAGCCGAGCGAGCAGTAATAAGCCTGCGGGCTCTTCAGTTCATAGCCGAGCAGCAGGGCCAGAGTGGTCCCGAGCGCGGCCACCTGCGCGAGCGCGAGGTCGACGAAGATGACCCCCCGACTCACCACGTGAAGCCCGAGATAACAGTGTATTCCCGTCAGGATCAAACACGCGGCGAACGGCGCCGCCATAAAAAGCATCGTGTCGCTCATGTGGTTCACCTCAAAAAGCTTGCCGGGGCGGTTCGCGAACCGCCCCTACAAAGGAAGACTCCCTACTGGACAAACGCCTGCTTCGCTTCGGGAATCGCGGTTGCCTCTTTCAGTCGCCCGATAACGTTTTCCATTAGCAAGAAATAATCGGTCACGCCCTGTTGCCCTTCCACCGCATTGGCCGCTTCGACCACACGCCCTTCGATCTTCTCGGCGACGAATTCGGCAGCCCTCGGGCTATAATAGGGCTCCATCAGGATCACCGTCGCCTTCGCGCTTCGCGCCGTGGCGACAATGTAACGCAGATGACCGGGGCTGGGCGGGATGCCGGGCTTCGGCTCGAGCTCACCGACAATGTTCAACCCGAACCTCTTGGCAAAATAGACCCAACTCCGATGGTACGTGACCAGGCGTAACCCTCTGAGGGACTGCGCCTGCTGATACCATCCGCCCGCCTCGCCTTCAAGGCCGTTATCCCGCAGGTGCGCGTCCAATCGTCCGGCCAATTCCAGTGACCACAGTCGGTCCCCTCCAATGCGTTCGACGAGGCGCTCGCCAAACATCGCCGTATCGAGGCGCCTCTCAAAGTCGGCGCAGCGGGCCTCGTAATCGGCGGCGTGAGCAGGATCAAGCTCGCCAAGCCGGTCCGCTACGGACCGCGCCACGATTCGCGCGTTGTATGGGTCCAGCCAGTAGTGCGGGTTTCCGAGCGGGTGAACGTCCCCCATTGACCGGTCAACCTTTATCGTCGGGACCTCGAGCCTGAGCACGTTGAGCGACGCGTCAAGATAGCCCGGCTGCCCAAGTCTGATCTTGTAGTTGCGCGAGCCGTCTATCACAAGCTGCTCATACCCGATTTCCAGATCCATGCCGATCTTTACAAACAGGTCCGCCTTGCGAGCGCTCACCATGTAGCTCGGTTTCGCTTCTATTGCGTGAGGGTCTTCCCTTCCGGTCGCCAGGCACGCTACCGACACGTGCTCGCCGCCCACTTCCTCCGCAATAGATTTCAGCACCGTATGCGTGGTGAGCACGTTGAGTTTCTGCGCGCCTTCGCCGGAGCCCAACAATAGGAATGTCCCCAGGAACGCCCATATGAGAGTGGCCCGCAATCTTCGTTTCAATTTCATTTTATTCTCCCTCTTCCCCGTTGAATTTAGTATTCATGCGTCCGGTGCGGCCCGAGGCCGAAATTCAGTTGAAGCCAGACGAGATGTTCGTCTTCTTCCACCGGGTCCGCAAGATTGCGGTCAACGAACATGTAGCCGAACCGCCAGAACACGAATTCGCTCTGGGCGAACGTCAGATAGCCGGAGTACCCTTTTTCGCGGAAGCACTCGAAATCGGGAAACTCCGAGTAGTCGTAGCGGAGCGCCGCGCTCCAGCGCCGGGCGAACTGGTACTCCAGCGAGGAATACATGCCCCACGTATCCTGGTCCTGCCGGTCCTCAAGCTCCTTCTGAGAGAGCAGAAATTCCGTCTGCCAGGTGAGTTCTCTATATAGCGCCTCGGTGGGCGGTCGCCATTTCAAGGTCACATCCAACCCTTCCAGCCAAGTGCGGTTTCTTCCGTGGCTGTCGTCGTTGGGACCGGTTGCGAGGCTGCCGCCGAGTTCGAGCGTGGTTGCGTCTGAAATATCGAACAGGTTTTTCATGCGGGCCAGGTGCACGAAGTCGTCAAATTCCTCTCCTCCGAACGAAGAAGCGTTGTCGTTGTTGAAGACCGCATATACCAATTCAAGGTAATGCCGAGTGGGCGCCAGCCAGCTCAGTTCGGCGCCGTCGGCCATCAAGCCTTCATCCCCGAGGTAGTTCTTGATTATGAGCGGATAATCAACCCAGGGAAGCGCGTGCAGGTGCGTGGAGTTTACCTTTCCAAACCGCTCGCGCATCCTCCCCGCGCGCGCCTGCAATCCGTGGGGAAGCGCAAGCGCAGTCAGATACGCCTCCTCAATGTGAATTGCGAAGTTGTGTTCATGGCCTTCGCCGCGGGGACTCTCGTACGTGTGTTCATGCTCCTCCGCCTCGTGTTCATGAAATTCCTCATGCACGGCCGCCGTAAAGTCGGCGCGCGCGAACGGATCAAGGACTCCGGAGAAATTCACCTCCAATTCCCGGAAGATGAACTGATCATCCGGCCGGTCGCCTTCGTTCTCATGGCTCGCATATTGTCCGAGCGCGTCGCCAATGACCGAGATGTCGGGGTTGAAGTACTGCCCCAACCCGGCCCCGATTGGCGAAGCTTGATATGCCGACGGCGTCGGCTCGTAGAACTCCTCGTAAACGACCGGCTCTTCCGCGCCGATTCTGCGCTGTTCTTCCAACTCGTCCGAAAGGTCTCGAATCTGTTGCTTGAGCGATTCGACCTCCGCGTTGTGCTGCCGCTGGAATTGCTCAAGAGCGCTTCGCAGCTCCTGTATCTGCACCTTCAGCGACTCCGTTTCGGAGCCGGTTTCCGCCCCAGTCGCCCAAACGGGCGAACAGAGCAATGCGACCAGGAACAAAGAGACAATTATGCCCACTTTCATGCCTCTCTCCCATATTGTAGGGCAGGCCCCCGCACCCGCCCGATCAGTCTCCCGCGTGCGCGCAGGCGCATAGGGAGACGCCGACGCTTGTTTAACTCGCGAAAATCATGCAGGACAGGTCGGAATGGGATTGCAGGACTAAAAGGGAGGCGCTCGGGGAGATGTGATGACTGAAAGACGGCTATGGTACCGATTCAGAATGACGGAGGACCAGATGTCGGCCCTCGGGAAGAAGTCAATCGAAACAATGCTCGGAATGTCTGCCGAGAACTGTGTGTGGAAACTGCATAGCGGGCAGTGTTCCGCCTTATGCAAAGCATGCGAAACGGAAAGGTGAAGCGTGCTAAGGACGAACGCGCACACGAAGGCCAGCAGAACGAGACTGCCAATCGCGGTCCGCCGTGCGTCACCGCAATTCCTGAGCATGCGCGAAACGCTTCTCACAGCGCCCCCCCGCGCCATACAACCATAGTCAACGCCTCACCAATCACATCGTTTGCAAACAACTTAAACAAATTCGGAGAGAGTTGTCAAGGGCGTGTCTTGCCAAGTGCAAAAATGGGCGCGGCCCATCCCATTCCCGGCTCTCTTGCGCGTAATGTCTATTCTCTTTTTCAGGCTTATATGGTAAAATATTAATACAGAAGCTCTTCCAGGTTCCCTTCGGGGGCGCACATGAAGGCGAAGGTGCAAAAAATTGTATTCTTCCTGCTCTCCATGATATTCTTGTTCGTAATGTATCGGTGCGCAGTGGCGATGAAGGAGAGCGGAAGCCCGTACGTCTCGTTCCCCAACAAGATCGAGACCTTCAAGTAAGGCTTTCCCGAATCCTTTTTTGTGCTCACCCTCACCCTCTCCTTGGGAGAGAGGGCAGGCGATCTTTTCATTAACTTCAACCAGAAGGAACATAGATGTCGGAACACGCCGTATTCTTCAAGGCCGGCTCGATAACACTTGAGGGGAGATATTCCCACGTGTCACCTACTGCTCCAGGCGCCGTCATCTGCCATCCGCATCCGGCGTATGGCGGGACGATGGATAACAATGTTGTGGATGCCGCGGTGCAGGCGCTCCAGCAGACGGGGCACTCGACGCTTCGCTTCAATTTCCGCGGGGTTGGCCGAAGCGAGGGCCGCTACGGCGAGGGCCTGGCGGAGGTCGAGGACGTGCGCGCAGCGATACGCTTTTTGCTGGAGCAGGCGCCGGAGTCGGAGCCGATCGTGCTCGCCGGTTACTCGTTTGGCTCGTGGGTCGCCTCTCACTCGCTCCAGGGCGACGCCATCGTTTCGCACTTGATCCTCATCGCGCCGCCGACCTCGATGTTCGACTTTTCATCCTTGCTCGAAGACAAAGAGGAGCGGGCGCGCCATGTCATCGTGGGCGAACGCGACCAGTTCTGCGACCGCGACGAACTCCAGAGAATCTACAAGCAACTGCCCGAGCCCAAATCGCTCCAGGTCGTCCCGCGAACCGACCACTTCTTCTACGCGCACGAGAAGTATTTGATCGAGGCCATCAAGGACGCCGTCGCCGACCACCACGCAACGGGGAAATGAACCTTATGACCGACTCGCCACAATTCGAAACGCTCATCTGGCGCCGGGAAGGCTCCGTTCTCACGATCACGCTCAATCGCCCCGACAAGCTCAATGCATTCAACGCCGAGATGTTTCGCGACCTGGCGCAAGCCGTCACTCGCGCCTCTCAACTCAAGGACGTTCGCGTCGCAATCTTCACCGGAGCGGGCCGCGCGTTCTGTTCGGGCGCGGACCTCACGAACATCAGCCAGTATCATTCCGATGCTGAAGGTGATGCCCTCGCCAACGGCATCAGGCAGGCGCAAAGCGTCCTCGATATGGTGGAAGCGCTCCCCATGCCGACCATCGCCGCAATCAACGGCCACGCGGTCGGCGCGGGGCTTCAGCTTGCGCTGGCGTGCGATTTCCGCATCGCCACCCGTGGCGTCAAGCTGGGGCTTTCGGATGTCAAGATCGGCATCGTGCCCGCGCTCGGCGCCACCACCCGCCTCCCGAAACTCATCGGGGTCGCGAAAACCAAGGAATTGATCCTGACCGGCGAACTCGTGACAGCCGACGATGCGCTGACCCTCGGCATGGTCAATCGAGTGGTCGCACGGGAATCGCTCGAAGAGTCCCTGAAAGAACTCGCCGGCCTACTCTCCTCGCGCGCGCCGCTCGCGATGGCCGCCGCCAAGCGCCTCATCAACGCCTCCTCCCCGCTCGACGAGGTCGCCTCCACGCAGTCCCGCCTCATCAAGTCCGCCGACGCCCTTGAAGGCATCAGCGCCTTCTTCGAGAAACGCCCGCCAGATTTCAAAGGGGAATGAGTGCTTCCTTGAACAAATCGGGGGAGCGCCCGGACTATCTGGGCTCAGATGATAAGCATCGCGTCGCCGTAGCTGTAAAAGCGGAATCGTTCCTTGACGGCAGTCTCGTATGCGCGCATGATGAGGTCGCGCCCGCCATACGCGCACGCCAGCAGCAGCAGCGAGCTTCGCGGCAGATGGAAATTGGTGAGGAGCGCGTCAGCCGAGTGGAACCTGTAGCCGGGGTAGATGAATATGTCAGCCAGTCCCTCACCGGCCTTGAACTCGCCCTGCTCCGTGGTTGTGGTCTCGAGCACGCGCATCGTGGTGGTGCCCACGGAGAGCACTTTATGCTTCTTTCGACGCACCTCATTCAGGCGTCTGGCCGTCTTGGCGGTTACGTAGTACTGCTCGGGCAGAAGCCGGTTCATCGCGAGTTCCTCATGCTCAAGCTGCTGGAAGGTGCCAAGCCCGATATTCAGCGTGACGAACTCCAGGAGCACCCCCTTGTCGCGGAGCGCCTGAATGATATCGGCGGTGAAATGAAGTCCCGCCGTCGGCGCCGCAATGGCGCCCTCCGTCCTTGCGAACACCGTCTGGTAGCGTTCGAGGTCGGCGGGCTCCGCCTCTCGCTTGATATACGGCGGCAGCGGTATCTCGCCCACGCGCCAACACAGCCGCCTCACGTCTTCAACTTCGAACTGGAGAGTCTTCGTCAGGCCGTGATTGCCGATGACCTCGACGGTGTCAGCCTGCCGGGCGCCCTCGATGACAAGCTTCGTTCCCACGCTCACGCGCCTGCCCGGCCGCACCATCGCCTCCCACACGCCCTTCCTGATCTCGTGAAGCAGAAGTATCTCGATCTTGGCCCCTGTGTCGGTCTTGATGGCCCTCAGCCGCGCGGGGAACACCTTGACGTCGTTGAGCACGACCGCGTCGCCGCTCTCGAGATATCCCATGATGTCGTCAAAGACGCCGGTCCTGATCGCGCCGCTCGCCCGTTCCACCACCATCAGCCGCGAGTGCCCCCTGCGCTCGGTCGGATACTGCGCAATCAGTTCTGTCGGAAGTTCATAATCGAAATCGGAAAGCGTGAGCATGGGAAATGTCAGTTCTTGCGGCGGCTCGTCTCCCCGGCCAGGAAACGCTCCCGCTCGCTGTAGATGCAGCCGCAATACTTTTGACGATATAGCTCCAGCCGGACCGACATTTGGCGTGTCTGCGGCCAGCCCGGCCTAAAATCCTCATAATAAAATTCGACGCCGCGCTCCTGGCCGACGCTCTGGCCGATCTCACGGATAAGGTCGTGCTTCTGGTATGGACTCACCAGCAGCGTCGTGGTGAATGCATCGAAGCCCCGGTCGGTCGCCTCTCGCGCCGCCTTCTCGAGCCGCAAGTGATAACATGCGGCGCAGCGATTCGATTCCCTGAAGGAGACCCGCCTGAAATACTCCTCGATGTCGTATTCCTCATGGACGGTCGCATCAATGCGTTCGGCGGCCAGCAGTTTCCGGAGCGACTCGAGCCGCAACCTGAACTCGGCCAGCGGGTGGATGTTCGGGTTGTAAAAAAAACCGTGGACCTCATGACCGGCCTCCCGCAGCGAGGCGACCGGATGCGTCGCGCACGGTCCACAGCACATGTGAAGCAGGAGTTTCATGGAATCCCTTGTGAGTTGAGCCGAGGCGCTCAGAACAACTCAACCTGCCCCGACCTGCCGCGCTTATAGCCGAGGTGCGCAAACGCGCGCGCGCTGGCCACCCTCCCCTGGCGCGTCCGATTGAGGAACCCTATCTTGAGCAGATATGGTTCCACCATATCCTCGAGTGTGTCGGTCTCCTCGTTCAATGTCGCCGCAATCGCGGTGATGCCGACCGGCCCGCCGCCATATCCCTCGATGATAGTTCTGAGATATTTCCTGTCCAGGTCATCCATGCCGATCGAGTCCACACCCTCGAGTTCGAGCGCTTCCACGGCTATGTGTTCGCTCACCCGCCCGTCGTGCCTCACCTCGGCGAAATCGCGCACCCGCCTCAGCAGCCGGTTCGCAACGCGCGGAGTGCCCCGCGACCGCCGGGCCACCTGCTCCACCGCAGTCTGCTCGACTTCTATTCCGAGTATCCTCGCCGAGCGCTCGATAATCTGCGCGATCTCATCGGGCGGATAGAAATCCAGATAATGGTAAATGCCGAACCGCTCGCGGAACGGGGCCGTGAGGAAGCCCGCCCGCGTCGTCGCCCCGACCAAGGTGAACCGCTTGAGCTGCACCTTGATGCTCTTCGCGAACGCGCCCTTGTCAACGAGGAAGTCCACCTGGAAATCCTCCATCGCCGGATAGATGAACTCCTCGATGACGCGCGACAGGCGGTGAATCTCATCAATGAACAGCACATCGCCGTGCTCGAGGTTGGTGAGAAGCCCCATCAGGTCTCCCGTCCGCTCGAGCGCCGGGCCCGACGTGGCCACGAGGTTCGTCTCCATCTCATTCGCGATGATGCTCGCGAGCGTGGTCTTGCCCAGGCCGGGCGGGCCGTAGAAGAGCACGTGCTCATGCGGCTCACCCCGCGCCTTCGACGCCTGGATCGAGATCGAGAGTTTCTCCACCACAGTCTTCTGGCCGATGTACTCGGAGAGCCGCTTCGGGCGCAGGCTCCAACTGAACGTCTCGTCCGCCGACGATATCGGCCTCCCATCCACTATGCGTTCGCGTGTCATGACTTCGCTTTTGGCCTCAGCCTCTTCGATTTGTCATTCCCGGCTTCTTCTTTTTGTCATTCCCCGGCTTGACCGGGGAATCCACGATGGGGACGGTCCCCACGCCTGAGCGCGCCCCTTCAAGGTCCGTGAAATCTGTGCAATCCGCGGTTGCTTCCCAGTTCTTTGGTTGCGCCTACGCCGTTGCCCTGCTTCCACTCTGCCTCACGCGCCCGTTTCGCGCTGCTGCTTGAAAATCTCCCTGATGAGGTCCTCGGCAGTCTCCACGTTGGCGTGCGTGGAGAGCGCCCGCCGGAGCAATATCTCCGATTCGCCGCTCGAATAGCCCAGTTGCAGGAGCACGTCAATGACCTCTTCCTTGAAGTCGGGCTCGCGGACAGGAGCGCGAATCTCCTCGTCCGCCCGGATGAGCGCGAACTTGGCGAGCTTGCCGTTGAGTTCGGCGATTATCTTCTCGGCGGTGCGCCTGCCGATGCCCGGCAGCGAGACGAGCGCGCTCACGTCTTTGCTCTCGATGGCGCGCGCGATCGATTGCACCGGCGCCGAGAGCGCCTTCAGCGCGCCCTTGATGCCCATGCCCTGCACCGTGATCAGCTTCTCGAAAAACTCGCGGTCTATCTCGTTCGTGAATCCGGCGAGACGCGGGATCGGGTTGGAGACTCCCATGCCTCCCTCCAGATAGTGAAACGTGTAGAGAGTGACCTCTTTGCCGCGCAACCCCCGCAGCCGGTGAATGCTGCCGCTCGGAACAAGCAGGTCGTATGCGATTCCGTTGTGCTCGACCGTCACCCTGTCTTCTCGCACTTGGATCAACGTGCCGGTTATCCTGGATATCATCTCCGCCTCGTTCCCGTGATGCCAAGCGGGCCATTCTCGTGCATGACCACATTGTGATGACACAGTGCCACCGCGAGCGCATCCGCAACGTCCGGCGGGTGCGGTGCCCGGTGAAGCCCGAAAACGTGCTGGATCATCTTTTGAACCTGTTCCTTGCTCGCCCTGCCGTGACCGGTGAGCGAGTTCTTGATGCGCGTGGACGCATAGCTCACCACGGGTATGCCTCGGTCGGCTGCCGCCAGATAAATGATGCCGCGCGCGTGTCCCATGAGTATTGCGGTCCGCGGATGAGTATACGTGCTGTACAGTTCCTCGACTACTACGATGGCGGGCATGAACTCGCGGATTACCTCGCAGATTCCGCGATGAATATCAAGAAGCTTCGTTTCCAGAGGGTCGGTGTCACGGCTTCGCAGCACTCCGGCCTCGATGAGGGAAGGCCGTCTGCCTGAGACCTCGATGATTCCGTAACCGGTCGCGGTGAGGCCGGGGTCAACGCCCATGATCCTCATGTCGGGCGGGCAGTCGCCGCGAAAGCCTGGGGTCGGGCTGGTTCCACGAATTCGGATCAGCCTCCAATCTTCGCCATTATCTCCTCGGGAATATCGAAATTGGAATACACGTGCTGGACGTCGTCGTGTTCCTCAAGAGCATCCATCAGTTTCAACACCGCCTCGGCGGTCTTGTTGTCCACCTGAATGGTGCTCTTCGGAAGCATCGTGATCTCCGCGCTCGCAACCCGAATGCCTTTCTGCTCGAGCGATTCCTTGACATCCATCACGTCGTTCGGCGCGGTGATCACCTCGTGCGTGTCGCCCTCCGTCCGGATGTCCTCGGCCCCCGCCTCCAGAGCAATGTCGAAAAGCCCCTCCTCGGAGACGGCGGAAGCATCCACCATGATAAGACCCTTCTTGTCGAAGTTCCACGCGACGCACCCGCCCTCGCCGAGGCTGCCGTGATGTCGGCTCATAATATGCCGGATTTCGGAAACCGTGCGGTTCTTGTTGTCCGTCAGGACATCTATGATTATCGCCACGCCGCCCGGCCCATAGCCCTCATAGGTGATTTCCTCGAAGGCGGCCCCGCCGAGTTCGCCGGTCCCTTTCTTGAGCGCACGGTCGATGTTGTCGTTCGGCATGTTGGCCGCCTTGGCGGTCGCGATGATGGTTCTCAGCCGGGGGTTGAAGTTGGGGTCGCCGCCTCCCTCCCTGGCCGCGATCATGATTTCACGGATGAGTTTCGAAAATACCTTCCCGCGCTTGGCGTCTTCTTTCGCCTTGACATGTTTGACTTTGCTCCATTTGGAATGACCGGACATAGATACCCCTTCCTTCGACGGTAACCCCCGAAGTCCTCCGCGCCTCCAATGTTCCGGCTGTCTTACCTCGTACCGGCAGCGCTGCAGCCACTTTCCAGCGCTGCATTTACGCTCTTAAATTATACCAGAACCACAGGGGTTTTTCAATGACGAGTGCGGGCCGGATTCAGACGATTTTCGTGATGCAATCGAGCCGGAACGTGCGGTTTTCCCGCCGTAGATGACAATAGGCGACGATCTTCGCGCCGAGCCCCGCTCCCTCGATGCTCAAGGGGGTGATATCGCGCTGCGTGATCCTGCCGTTCCTCGCGCAATATGTGATGGTGAGCGACGAGCCGCTGCTCAGCGCTCTCCGTATCCTCTCCAGCGACCGCGTCGGCGAGGCGCGGAAACAGGACGGCGCACCATATATCTTCACCAGTTCGCCAAACGTGAAATCCCACGCCGGGTCAAGCTGGCTCATGCAGTGCATGAACACCTCTGCGCTATTGATGGCGTCAGGCAGCGCGCGATGTTCCTCGATCGGACGAATCCCGAGAAAGTTGGCCAACGTCGAAAGCTTGTAGTTCGACAGCCCAGGATAAATCACCCGCGCCAACTCGCGCGTGCAAAGAATCGCATTTGCCGGCGGCGCCACCCGGGCCTCTTCAAAGGCGACATCAAAAAACCCTATGTCAAACTTCGCATTGTGCGCCAAGAGCACCGAGTCCCCGAAAAAACGGACAACGTCAAGAAGAATCCTCGTCAGCGACGGGCTCCACGCCACCATCCTGTCCGTAATCCCGTGCACCGCCGAAGCCGGCTTCGGGATCGGCCTGCCCGGATTCACCAGTTGCTCGTACGAGCCGCGCGCTCCGCTCTTGTCAAATCTGAACGCCCCGACCTCGACCACTTTCTCCTCCCGTGGGTCAAGGCCGGTTGTCTCCACATCGACCGCGACGAACATCAGCTCGCGTACCGGAATATCTGCCAGCGAACCCAACACCTTGCAACTCTCAATCAATCCGTTCCAGGCCGAAAATGACCGTGTTA
>CAZEBC010000025.1:16912-31659 GCA_964510165.1 uncultured bacterium | reverse complement strand
TTGTTCGTTTCCGAAGTTGTTCCCTCACCCGGTCCTCTCCCGGTGGGAGAGGTTGGGGTGAGAGGGAAAGAACATGAGAAGTATGGCGGGCATCGAGCACAGGCTGAGCGTTGCGCTCGAAGATGAGGGCATGAGGCTCGATCAGTATCTTTCGGCAAAACTGCGCGACCTTTCTCGCGCGCGCGCACAAGCGCTTATTCACGCGAAAAAAGTCCTGGTGAACTATTACGAAGCGAAGCCGAGCCACAAGCTTCGGGCCGGCGATTCGGTGTGGGTATCCGTTGAAGAGAGAGAGGCCTCCGATTTTTCGCCCGAACAGATTCCGCTGGACATCGTATTTGAGGATGACGATATTATTGTTGTGAACAAGCAGGCGGGGATGGTGGTGCATCCGGCGGCGGGGGTGAGCGCAGGCACGCTGGTGAACGCGCTGCTCGCGCATACGAGGCGGCTGTCACCGATAGGGGGTCCGGCAAGGCCGGGAATAGTGCACCGGCTGGACAAGGACACGTCGGGCCTGCTGGTGGTGGCGAAGAGCGAGGCCGCGCACCGCGCGCTGGTTGAGATGATTGGCGAACGCGCGATGAAGAGGCGGTATCGGGCGCTCGCATACGGCAACTTTGATGAATCGCGCGGGACTATTGATGCGCCCATCGGCCGAAGTCCGTCCGATCGCAAAAAGATGGCGGTGGTCGGAGTGGGTAGCCGCGACGCGAAAACGCACTTCAAGGTGGAAGACAGCTTCGCGGGGGTCTCGCATCTGGCATTGGAGCTTACCACTGGAAGGACGCATCAGATACGGGTGCATCTGGCGTATATCGGGCATCCGATCGTGGGCGATTCGGTATACGGAGTGAGGCTGAGGCGGTTTCACGAGCATATGGCGCCCGATGTCGTCAGCGCCATCTCGCGGCTTCATGGGCACATGCTCCACGCAGAGAAACTGGAGTTCAAGCATCCGGTGACGGGCGAGGAATTGAAGTTCCGCACGCCCCTGCCGGATGAGTTTCAGAATTTGCTGGGACTGCTTCGGGAGACTTCGTCGCTCGCTCGAACGACGCGGTCTCGACAGGAAGGTCGATGATATTGGCGGGACGAATACCACTGAAATCGATGGCGAACTTCTCGAAGCAGGCGGCCGTCTCGATCGGGGCCGGATTGACGCTGTCGAGGGCGTTTCCCGTGATTGCGCGGGAGGCGAAGGACAGACGCTTGAGGAGGGCGCTCAAGGATATCGGGGACGACATCGCTGCGGGCAGCACGCTTTCCGAGGCGTTGCGCGCGCGGGCGCGGAGGTTCCCGCCCATCTTTGTCGAGATGGTGCAGGCGGGGGAGAGCAGCGGACATCTGGAGACGGTGTTTGCAAGGCTGGCCGACTACTTCGACACGCGTTTGACGCTGAGGCGGGCCACCATCAGGGCCTCCATCTATCCCGCTATACAACTATTCTTTGCGTTCGCTGTGTTTTTCCTGATCACGATAGTCTTCAGTTCGGACAAGATTGCGACGGCTGAATCGCTCGCGTACGGCACGGTGGCGGCATTTGCAGCGCTCGGGCTTTCGGTGTCGTTCTTGTCGCGCACCGCGTTGGGACGCGGGATTTGGGACCGCGTGGCGCTTTCGGTCCCGTTGATGCGGTCGGTGTCGATCAAGTTGGCGATGGCGAGATTCACGCGCACCTTGGCGATGCAGCTTGAGAGCGCGGTGCCGATGATGCAGGCCGTCGAGCGCGCGGCGGCGGTGGCCGGCAACCGCGTCGTGACAAATAGCCTGATGAAGGCGGCCTCTCCGATCGGGCGGGGCGCCACCATGGCGGAGGCCCTCAGTAAATCGCGGTTCATTACGCCCATGATCCGTGAGGTGCTTGCGGTGGGCGAAGAGACCGGCAGCTTCTCGGAGTCGCTGGAGCGAGTGGCCGATATTTATGAGGACGAGGCGATGGTGGTGCTCGAGTCGATCCCGAAGCTGATTGGCCCGGTGGTCGTCGTCATAGTCGGCATAGTCGTCATCTATCTGTTCTATACCGTGTATTTTGTCCACTATCTCAAACCGCTGCTGGAGATGGTCGGCTACTGATAGTGCTTATTGCAAAATCAACGGGGATGCCTTATAATCGCCCGAAATCCATCGTGAAAGGACGTGCGGAATGGCGGAAAGACATGCGCTGAAGGGAAAGGGGTGGAAGTATGGCGACAATATTGACACCGACGCCATCATCCCCGCGCGCTATCTCTCGTCCAGCGACCCCGAGGTGCTGGCGCAGCATTGCATGGAGGACGCGGACGCCGAGTTCGTGCATAAGGCGAGTGCGGGCGACTTCATAGTGGCGGGCGCCAATTTCGGCTGCGGCTCGTCGCGAGAGCACGCGCCGATTTCGATCAAGACGCTCGGGATATCATGTGTCATCGCGAAGAGTTTCGCGCGGATTTTCTACAGGAACTCGTTCAATATGGGTCTGCCGATACTCGAATGTCCGGAGGCGGTGGACGGCATCAGGG
The DNA here is from genome assembly GCA_964510165.1 of uncultured bacterium. Lineage (GTDB taxonomy): Bacteria > Abyssobacteria > SURF-5 > SURF-5 > SURF-5 > CAZEBC01. The sequence goes on along the minus strand of CAZEBC010000025.1, from coordinate 29,161 downwards.
ACGGCGACACGATCGAAGTGGATATCTCAAAGGGCATCATACGGAATTTGAGCGCCGGGAAGGAATATCGGGCGAATCCGATTCCGCCATTCATGCAGGAGTTGATAGACGCGGGCGGGTTGATCAATTACGCGCGCAAGCGGGTGAGCGGGGGAAAGGTGAATAGGTGATTCTTATGGGAGATCGTGCTCGTATTTCCTGGAAAACGCTTGTGGTTGGTTCCCCCTTTGGAGAAGGGGGTTAGGGGGATTTAAGGCGCCGAACGGATACGGGATATTGCCATGATTCCTTATAATCCCAGATTGAAACAACTATCGAGGAATCTCCGAAACAATATGACCGAAGCGGAAAAGCTGCTCTGGTCGAGAATAAGGCGCAAGCAATTGGATGGATTCCAGTTCTACCGCCAGAAGATACTTGGGAACTATATAGTTGATTTTTTTGTGCAAGGGCGGAACTCATCGTCGAGTTGGATGGAGGTCAGCATTATACGGAACAAGGACGGGAGAAGGATAAAGCAAGAGACGAATACCTCGCAAGGGTTGGATTGAGGGTTATCCGATTCTCGGACAGAGAAGTCTTCGAAAATCTCGAAGGAGTGGTCGAGACACTGTGGCGGCTTCTGAAGTCAAATCCCCCTTAATCCCCCTTTTCTAAAGGGGGAGATTGCACTGCCGCTTGGTTCCCCTTCTTCTGAGCGGGGAGAGTGGAACTGCCGCTCGGTTCCCTCTTTGTAAAGGGGTTAAGGGGATTTAGGACAAAGCCGTGTTCGAGGATTCCGTTGTGGATTCTTTAGACTACAGCCAAATAACAGAGAATTCTGGGGACGATTAATGCACACGATCGCAGTGATACCCGGTGACGGAACCGGGCCGGAGGTGGTGGCGGAGGGGCTCAAGGTGCTCAAGGCCGCCTCGAAGAAGTTTGGGTTCAAATACGAGACGACCACATTCGATTTCGGCGGCGAGCGATATCTGAAGACGGGCGAAACTCTGCCGGAGGACGCGATTGAACAGCTTCGAGAGTTTCAGGCGATCTATCTCGGCGCCATCGGGCATCCGAACGTCAAGCCGGGCGTGCTCGAGCAGGGAATTCTGCTGAGACTGCGGTTTGCGCTCGACCAATACATAAATCTGCGTCCCGTGAAGTTATTCCCCGGCGTCGAGACGCCGGTGAGAAAGAAAAAGCCCAAGGACATAGATTTCGTGGTGATTCGCGAGAACACCGAGGGCCTGTATGCGGGCGCGGGCGGTTTTCTTCGGAAGGGCACGCCCGACGAAGTCGCGATCCAGGAATCGGTTAACACGCGCAAGGGCGTCGAGCGCTGCCTGCGCTACGCGTTCGAGTTCTGTCGCGCGCGAGCGAAAAGAAAGAAGCTTACGCTGTGCGGCAAGACGAACGTGCTCACGTACGCGTTCGACCTGTGGGAACGCGCGTTCAGGGAGGTCGCGAAGGAATATCCCGACATCGAGACCGATTACGCGCACGTGGACGCCATCTGCATGTGGATGGTGAAGAATCCCGAGTGGTTCGACGTGATCGTGACCGATAACATGTTCGGCGACATCATCACCGACCTCGGCGCGATGATACAGGGTGGCATGGGCATCGCGGCGGGCGGCAACATCAACCCGTCGGGCACGTCCATGTTCGAGCCGATCGGCGGCTCGGCCCCCAAGTACACGGGCAAAGGAGTCATAAATCCGCTGGCCGCGATCTGCGCGTGTCAGATGATGCTCGATTTCCTAGGCGAGAAGGAGGCCGCTGCAAAGATTGAGGAAGCGGTCATCAGGACCATCGGAAATTTGAAAGGCATGGCCGCCGGCCAGATGGGCTGCTCGACAAGCCAGGTCGGCGATCTTGTGGCGAAGTACATCGCTGAATAGGGAATTGGCAAAGGAGCTAATGATATGTCAAGACAATACAACGTAGCAATCGTGGGCGCGACTGGCGCGGTCGGCGAAGAGATGCGAAAGATCGTCGAGCAGCGCAATTTCCCCGTCGGGAACCTCAAGCTTTTAGCGTCGCAACGTTCCGTCGGCAAGGAGTTCCTGTTCCATGGCGAGAAGATAAAGGTGGAGGAACTGAAGCCGGAGCGCCTGAACGGCGTCGAGATAATCCTCTCCTCACCCGGAGCGACCGTCAGCAAGCAATATGTGCCTGAGGCGATCAAGCGGGGCTGTGTCGTAGTGGACAATACCAGCGCGTTCCGCATGGAGCCCGACGTGCCGCTCGTGGTCCCCGAGGTCAATCCGCATGCGATCAAGAGGCACAAGGGGATAATCGCCAACCCGAACTGCTCCACGATTCAGATGGTGGTCGCGCTCAAGCCGCTTCACGACGCGGCGCGGATCAAGCGCGTGGTCGTCTCAACCTATCAATCGGTCTCAGGCACCGGCATGAAGGCGATCATCGAACTGCGCGAGCAGACCCGCGCGCTCATGAACGGCGGCCAATATCTGCCGAGAGTGTATCCGCACCAGATCGCGTTCAATGCGCTGCCGCACATCGACGTGTTCCTCGAGAACGGCTACACCAAAGAAGAGATGAAGATGGTCAACGAGACCAAGAAGATAATGGAGGACGACTCGATCAAGGTGAGCGCCACCACGGTGCGCGTGCCCGTCTATCGCGGCCATTCGGAATCGGTCAACCTCGAGTTCGAGTCGGAGATGACCCCGGAACGCGCACGGCAAATCCTCTCGAAAGCGCCGGGCGTCAAAGTGGTGGATGACCCCTCGAAGGCGCTGTATCCGTTGGCCATCAATTGCGAGGGTCTCGACGAAACCTTTGTCGGCCGCATCCGCCGCGACGACACGGTTCCGCACGGCCTCAACATGTGGATCGTGTCGGATAACCTCAGGAAAGGCGCGGCGCTCAACGCGGTGCAGATAGCGGAGTATCTTGTCCGCTGACAGACGGAAGGGAATGAGAGGCTGTCCCGCAATCGAGCGAGTGCGAATTCATTCGCACGATTCCCCCGTGGTAGTTAAGGGAAACCGTAGACTTTCAAGTATGCCTGAAGCGCCGCCTGTGGACTGAATTTCTCCTGTGCGAGTGCGCGGCCACGCTGACCCAGACGCCGCTTGAGTTCCGGATTCTCGATTATCTCGAGTATGCGCAAGGCCATGGATTCGGTATCGCCAAGCGGCAGCAGATAGCCGGTCCGGCCGTCCTCGACTACTTCGCTCAAGCCGCCCACGTTTGTTGCGACCACCGGCGTTTCGCAGGCCATTGCCTCGAGCGCGGCCAGTCCGAAACTCTCCATCTCGCTCGGCAAGAGAAACACGTCGGCACACGACAGGATGTCGACTGCGCTCTCGGTGACTCCCGCAAACTCGACATCCTCCGCAATCCCCAGCGACTGCGCCAACTCAAATGCCCGCTCCCTGTCGGGTCCGTCACCGACCATCAGGAGATGGGCCTTCCGTCGTTCCCGCACGCGCTTGAACACTCTCACCACGTCGAGAGTCCTCTTGACGGGTCGGAAATTCGACATGTGAACGATGACCGGGATGTCGTTCACGCGAGCCTCGATTCGCATGTACTCATTTGTGTCCACAAAGTTGTAAATGGTGTGCACTTCGCGGCTGAGCCCGAACGAATGCTTCACCGTGTCCGTCAGCCAATGCGAGACCGAGGTGACCGCGTCGCACGCCTCGATGCAAAACTTCACCAAGGGCCGATACGAGGGGTCCGCTCCCACGAGCGTGATGTCGGTTCCATGCAGCGTGCACACTATCTTCAGGTGGTCAGGCGCGCTCATCTCGCGAGCGAGATAGGCGCTCAACGCGTGCGGGATCGCGTAGTGCACATGCAACAGGTCAAGGCGGGCCTCTCTCGCGACCGCAGCCATCTTGACGGCGAGCGCCATCGCATAAGGTGGGTATTTCAGCGGCGGGTATTGGGTGGCCTCGACTTCGTGGACGGTAATGCGAGGGTGGCGATGGCCCGTCAGCCCGAACGGCATCTCATGACAGATAAAGTGAACCTCATGTCCGGCGGCCGCCAGCAGTTTCCCGAGCCCGACCGCTATCGCGCCGCTCCCCCCGACCGTGGCGTGGCAGGTGATGCCGATCCTCATGTGCGACACCACAGGTCAAAGGGGTTTTCGATCCGGAGCATGCCGCGCATATAGTAAGGCTCGCCGTACATCGCGTCTATCATCGAGCCGTAGGTCCGGTCTCTCAATGCCAGCAGGTCAAGAAAGCCCGGCTGCGAGATGCGGGTCTCCGGTTCCGCCGCGTCCGGTCGGTAAAATTGCGAGGCGTGTGCTCTTACCGCCGCCATCTTGCGCTCGAAGTATTCGTCAATGGGCACAATGAAGGACGGCTCGAAGCGGTAGTGGGTCATGTAATGGATGACTCGCTTCGGACGAAACCGCTCCTGGCCCGTCTCGATCTTGTTCAATCCGGCCAGGTATGCCGCCTCCTTCACAAGCACGCCCGTGTTGGCGTGGTCGGGATGATTGCATTCCCAGTAGGGGATGATGATGAGAGGAGGCCGATACTTCCGCAACACCTCGATAACCGCGAGTCGCGCCCCCAGCGTGTTGCGGACGCCCGCGTCCGGCATGTCAAGGCATTCCCGCACTCTGACACCGAGGATTCTGGCCGCCGCCTGCGCTTCCTGGGTGCGAATCTCCGGAGTGCCGCGCGTGCCGAGTTCGCCGCGAGTCAGGTCAACGATGCCGACGCGAAGCCCGCTGTCAACCATGCGGCACAGCAATCCGCCCGAGGTCATGTCCACGTCGTCCGGATGTGCCCCGAAAGCGAGCACGTCGAGCACATTCTCAGACATAGATGACGTTCCTCTCAAAACTCATAATGTCGAGCTTCTTCTCGAGAATTGCTATCAATTGAACGCCATGTTGAAAGAGGTAGGGGAATATGTTGAGCACGCGCTCCTGCTCCTTGCCCTCGGGGAACAGGTGCGCCCGCAACTTGTCCACCTGCTGCTCCGCCACCTCGAAGTCCTGGTCCTGCGATTGCGCCAGCCGGTCCCGCAGCTTGTCCATCTCGTAACCGATCTTGCGCTTCAGCTTGTCCACGGGTTCCACCAGCGTCGGGTCAACCTCGCCCACCTCGCGCCTGAACTCGTCGAGGACCACCTGGATCACCTCGAGTTTGCGGTCGCACGATTGGATGACCGGACTGGTCAGTTTCTGTGAAAGCACCGTCTGGAGCAGGTCTTTCCGGCTCTTGTTCGCATCATTTACGTGCAGTCCGTAGCGCTCCAGGATTTTCGCCATTCGCGCCTCGACTAGCGTCACGCGCGCCCTCGGAAATATGACGGGCATCACCAGGTCGAAGAACGAATATACGTTTCTCATCTGCGCGAAGTACGATATCTCGCCGGGGCCGCCAACGTAAGCGGCGGTCGGCAGGATATGGTCCTGCACAAGCGGCCTCAGCGCCGCGCTCGGGCTGAACCGCTGCGGTTCCTCCGCCAGCATGTCGAGCATCTCGGTCTGGTCGTATTGCAGGCCGATGCTGTCCACCACGAAGTTGCCCTGCCTGAAGCGCACTTTGTTCCTTCTTCCTTGTGCGTAGAAGAAGAAGTTCACGTCGTCGGGCTGACGCTCTATCTGTTGATGATACCCAAGCGCGCGAAGCTGGGCGCCCGTCTCGTTAATCAGCCGGGACGAGCGGGTCGGCATCTTGATCTCGCGCCCGATTACCGGCCGCGCCAACTGGCGGCAGGGCGGCAGATGCGCGTCAAGGATGATAAGCCCGTATTCCCCGAACAATGCCTGCATCAGGTTTGAAAACCAATCGGCAAGCGAGTAACAGCGGCCGAGCGAATTCCTCAACAGATCGATGAGGAACGACTTGAACTCGCTCTCGCTCGTGTCCCCGGCCATGAGGTCAATCAGAAAACCGAGAGACGGCTCAAGCGGGATGTCGAAAATGGATTTCCGCTCGATGTCGGCCTGCGGTTCGTATAGCAGGCTTATGACGCGGTCATCGCGGTTGATGAACTCGACGTGCCGCACTTCTTCAAAATCGTGGTCCTCAGACGCGTTCCAGAACACGGGAACTGCCTCGACCTCGAACGTGGCGCTGATGTGCTTCGCGAGCTTAATCGCCGTGAGAGTCTTGTAGATCGTGTAGAGCGGCCCCGTGAAGATGCCCGGCTGCTGGCCCGTGACGACCGCGAGCGTGCCGTTCTTGCCGAGCTTGTCAATGTTGCGAAGCGTCTCCTCGCCGCAATCCATCCGCTTGTTGTAAAGCTTTATCTCGTTGAGATGGTCTTCATTGAAATGCCGCTGCTGCGTGCCGCGAAGCTCGCTGATGGCGGCGGGAAGCGCGCGCGGGTCATACCGGAAGAATTGACGGAGCCTCTGAAAATCATTGCAGTAATCGAGGAACAATTCGCGTACCTGCGCCATTATCTCCGCTTCCTCCTTGTCGGTCGGTGCGCCGACCCGTGCCGGCCCACGCGCACCAATTGCATCATGTTGGTAGTACCCGGAACGGCCAGCGGATAGCCGGCGGTGATGATTATGCTGTCACCCGGCTTTACCATTCTCCGATCGAGCAGTTCATCTTCCACCCGGGCGATCATCTCATCAACGGTGCTGGCCTTCTCCACGCAGATCGGGTGCACTCCCCAGTACAGGTTCATGCGCGGCGGCAAATCGCAGGAATGCGTGGCCGCGATTATCGGGACCGACGGCCGATAGCTCGACACCTGTAACGCCGTGAACCCGGACGACGTGAAGCACACTATCAGCCGGGTCGGCAAATGGCGTGCTGTGGTCTGCGTTGCCTGCCCGATCGCGTCCTCGAAGCTGTCAATCACCTGTCGGTGCCGAAACTCCTTCTTCTGCTCCTCCGCCACGTAGGTGTCGGCCTCTTCCGCGATGCGCGCCATCATCCTGACCGCATTGACCGGGTATTTCCCTATGGCCGTCTCGCCCGAGAGCATGACTGCGCCGGTTCCGTCGTAAATGGCGTTGACCACGTCCGACGCCTCGGCCCGCGTCGGCGTCGAGCGTTCTATCATGGACTCAAGCATCTGAGTGGCGGTGATGACCGGCCTGCCCGCTTCGATGCACCTCGCAATCAGGTCCTTCTGTATCTGCGGCACTTTCTCCGGCGGCATCTCAACGCCAAGGTCGCCCCGCGCAATCATGATGCCGTCGGACGCCTTGATTATCGCATCTATGTTCTCAAGCGCTTCCGGCTTCTCGATCTTGGCGATGACAGGCGTGTCCGCGCCGTGCCGCCTCAGATACTTCTTGAGGCGAGCTATGTCGTCCGCCCGGCGCACAAAGCTCATCGCCAGATAATCCACCCCGAGCGAGGTCGCAAACCGGGCGTCCTCCAAATCCTTGCGCGTCGGCGCATGTTCCGATATCTTGACCTCCGGCAGGTTGATCCCCTTGTGAGCGCCGAGCGTGCCGCCCCACGCCACCTGGCAATGAATGTCGCGGCCCTCGACCTTCGTAACGCGGGCTTCCATCGCGCCGTCATCGAGCAGAACTCTGTCGCCCGGTTCGACATCCTTGTGAAGCCGCCCGTATGTGGTTGAGATGATGCCGTCGTGGCCCTTCATCGGACGCGTGGTGATGACCAGTTCGCCACCCTTTTTCAGACGCAGCGGCTCGCCCGCCAGCTCGCCGGTCCGGATTTTCGGGCCTTGCAGGTCTGCGATGATGGCGACCGGCGTGTCGAGTTCGGATGCCAGCTTGCGGATGAGGTCGTAGCTGCGCTTGTGGCTCTCATGCGTCCCATGAGAGAAGTTGAGCCGGGCCGCGTCCATGCCCGCCGCGAGTATCCGGCGGAGCGCGTCCTCATCGCTCGAACTTGGCCCGATTGTCGCTACTATCTTGGTCCGACGCATTGGTCTCCATTGAAATGACGGGATGCAGGGAGACGCTCGACGTTGGCTAATTATAATAAAAGCCTCCAGCGTTTGCAATCAGGGCAATGGGTAGGATTTCACTACGAAAAGCGTGGGAGCACGAATAAGAGGAATCGCACGAATGTCACAAATGAAAGATGTGCTATCCGCAGATTACGCTGATTCCCGCTGATTCGAGCCAAAAACCAGCCCTAAACCGTCCTCATCACGGCATAGCGATCGAAATCAGCTTGGTCTTGACAGTTGTGATCACCTGCGACTTGTCGAGCAGGCTGAGATGGTCGCTGTTGGCGAGGGTATAGACCTGCGCCACGGTTTCGCCGTCAAATACGGCGCTGGCGAAGGGGACGAGACCGTCGTTATCGCCGTACGGTTTCAGGTTTCCCTCCCCGATGTCGCCCGCTATCAGGCCGGCCAACTTGTTGCTCGTAAACCCCAGCAGATGGTGTTCGTTCAACAATCCGAGGGTGTAGTAGAACATCAGGTCCAGCAGCGTATCGACGTCTCCCTGGGGCGGATTCTGCGCGCAATACGCGATCAGCTTGCCCGTAAACGCATCGGCAGCGTTCAGCACGGCCGGATACGGCGTAAACACCGACTCCTCATGCTGGTCGCGTCCGCCACCAACTTTCTTCAAGACCGGTATCAGCAGATGCTGATAGGTGGTGATGTCAGTCTGGGGCACGCCGTCATCGTAATTATCCCACGCCAGATCGAATTCGCCCTCCGTCGGATCGAACCCGTAGTGAAGCTCATACGAATAGTGGAATTCAAGTTCGGTCATCATCGAGCCGCGCTTGACGCTGTCGTACACCCACGCGGGAATCGCCAGCGGCGAGCCTCGGTGCGGCGTCCCAAGCGTGACCAGATTGATGACATGGTCGCCGAAATAATGGCCGGCGTCCACCCCGAGCGAAAACTGCATGTTCATCGCGGCGCGCGAAACCAGGCCTCCCATGCTGTGCGCCAGGATGACGAAGTTCTTACCGTCGAGATTCTCACTCTCCCAGCCGGGGTAACTGGTGAGCGTGTCGAGGACGGTCACGAGGTTCGCGCCGTTCTGCTCGATGCCCAATTGGCTGTCGTACACGAAGCGGTACACTTTGTAGCGGCTGGAAAACTCGGGGTCCGCGTTGAACGCGCGGACGTAGTCTATCCACCGCTCCAGATCGTTGAGCTCCCTGCCATACTCGCCGTCGCTCAGGATATCGCTGCCGCTTCCGTGCACAAGGATGAGCGGGATGCGGCTGCCCAGCGGGTTCGTACGGGCGGTCGCCGCGCCCGGCGAATCATACAACCCAACCTCGATGCTCGGCGTTTGCCGAATCTCCGCCTTGGGTTCCGTGAGGAACGCATGAAACGCTTCTACTTCCTGCAAGGTCAGCGGACTTCCCGCTTCTCTGTTTTGCCGGATCAGCTCCCGTTTCAGGGCCAAATCACGGACCGTATTTGACTCCGCAAAAGCGGAAACGGAACATGCAGATAGGAAGAGGAAAGCGGCGAGACTACGGGCGAATCTCCTCATGATGGCGATTCCTCCGGTGTGCGCCTTGAGTTCGAGTAGGGGTTTGCTGTGCCCTAATTATATCGCATACCGCATTCTTGTCAATACACTTCATGTCAATTCATACAAAATCGTCTTTGCGAAAGTTGGGGGCATGCGGAAAATTTGGAGGAGGTGCGAATTCATTCGGACGTTCTTTTTCCCGCAGGTATGCGAATGGACTTGCACCTACACGATTGTGGGACAACCTCGCCGACCCGCTTCTCCGCTCAGTTGCACTTCGAATAACCGCAGGCGCGGCACACGATGCAGCCGCCCTCGCGCTCAATCTGGGCGCCGCAATCGGGGCAGGCCGCAGCCACCATCTGCTGTTTCGGGGCGGCAGCCTTCTCCACAGGCTCAGGTTCGCCGTTGAGTTCAGCGATCTGGCGGTTGGGATGCTTGGTATACTTCTCGATCGCGCGGCCGATGGCGTCCGGACACGACAGGCAGCGTATCTCGGGGTTGTTGCGTTTGGCCGCGACGGTGGACAGGCAGCGAATTCCCTTGAGCTGCTCGATGAGCGCGTCTACGCTGATGCCCGACCTCAGCGAGAGCGACACGAGCCGGCTCGTCGCCTCCGACTGTGACGGACAGCCGCCAGCCCGGCCGGTGCTGGTGAACACCTCGCAGATGCCGCAATCGTCGGAATTGACGGTCACGTAGAGGTTCCCGCAGCCGATGACCACCTTCTCGGTCGTTCCCTGCGTCACGGTCGCGCGCGGGCGCGGCTGTATCTCGCCGTCGCCCGTTACAGTCGCAGCTTTCTTGGTGGTGCTCTTCGTCCACACCTGGTCGCTTCGGCTGCCGTCGCGGAAAATCGTCACTCCCTTACAGTTCAGGCTGTACGCAAGCCGGTACACCTTCTCCACGTCTTCTTTGGTGGCGCTGTTCGGGAAATTCACGGTCTTCGAAACTGCATTGTCGGTGTGAAGCTGGAACGCAGCCTGCATCCGCACGTGCCATTCCGGCGCCACGTCGTGCGCGGTCACGTAGATTTCCTTGATGTCCGACGGTATCTCCGCCAGGTCCTTGATGCCGCCGCTCTCCGTTATCCGCTTCATCAGTTGCGGCGAGAAGAACCCTCGCTCCTTCGCCTCCTGCCGGAACAACGGATGCACCTCGATCAGCTCTTCCTTGTCGAGCACGTGCCGCGTGAACGCAATCGCGAATATCGGCTCGATCCCGCTCGAACAGCCCGAGATGATGCTGATGGTGCCCGTCGGAGCGACGGTCGTCACGGTCGCATTGCGCATCGGCCGGCCCGACCCAGCATAGATGCTCTTGTCATAATTCGGGAATGAGCCGCGCGCCTCCGCGATCCTCGAGGATTCGTCATGCGCTTTGTTCTGGATGAACGACATGACCTCCTCGGCCACCTTGAGCGCCTTGTCGGAATTGTACGGGACCTTCAGCCGGATCAGCATATCCGCGAAGCCCATGATCCCGAGGCCGATCTTGCGGTTGGCCTGCGTCATCTCGCGGATGATCGGCAGCGGATAATTGTTGATGTCAACCACGTTGTCGAGGAAATGAACCGCCGTGCGCACCGTTCGCGCGAGCTTCGGAAAATCTATCTCGTAATGACTGTTGCGCTTGACGACCATCTTGGCCAGGTTGATCGAACCAAGATTGCACGACTCATACGGCAGCAGCGGCTGTTCGCCGCACGGATTCGTGCTCTCGATCGCGCCGACTTTCGGCGTCGGGTTGCCGGCGTTGATCCGGTCAATGAACACGACGCCCGGGTCGCCGTTAAGCCACGCATGCGCCACGATCTTGTCGAACACCTCGCGCGCCTTCAGCCGGTTCACTACCTCGCCCGTCCGCGGATTGACCAGAGGATAGGTGTCGTCCTTTTCAACGGCTCGCATGAACGCGTCGGTGATTGCGACCGAAATATTGAAGTTATTGAGCTGGCTCTCGTTCTCCTTGGCGACAATGAACTCCAGAATGTCCGGATGGTCCACGCGCAATATGCCCATGTTCGCCCCTCGGCGCGTGCCGCCCTGCTTGATCGTCTCCGTCGCCATGTCGAACACTTTCATGAACGAGATCGGACCGCTCGAGATCCCCTTCGTCGAAAGCACCGTGTCGTTCTTCGGACGTATGCGTGAAAATGAAAAGCCCGTCCCGCCGCCGCTCTTGTGAATGAGCGCGGTGTTTTTTACCGCCTCGAAGATGCTGTCCATTGAGTCCTCAATCGGAAGCACGAAACACGCCGAAAGCTGCCCCAGCTCGCGGCCCGCGTTCATCAGCGTGGGCGAGTTCGGCATGAACTCCATGTTAGCCATCAGGTGATAGAACTCTTTTGCCGTCGCCATCTCGTCGGCATTCGCATCATACAGCCTATCAACAGCGGCGATGGTCCGCGCCACCCGCCAGAACATATCCTCGGGACGCTCTACCGGCTTGCCGTCATCATCCTTCTTCAAGTACCGCTTTTCCAACACCTTAAGGGCGTTGACAGTGAACTCGATCCTGGCTTTCGGCGGCGGGACGCTGCCTGCTTGAGTCTTCCGCGTCGTTTTCTTCTTGCTCTTCACCATCGTCATTCCTGTGCCCCCCTCACATAATCATTATATATGAATCCCGGATGAATCGAAAGCCACCGGCCCCACATCACCGCGAAAGACTTCACCCCTCTTGTCATTCCCGCGAAACCTGTCCTCGACCCGATCGGGGAGCGGGAATCCATCATTCCCGCCCTTTTGTCATTCCTGCGAAAGCGGGAATCCAGACCAGTGTCATAGGCGAAAAATCCCCTAAAATCTTGATTTTTTTGATTTTCGAGATATCCGCCGCGAGGCTAAAATCTATTGTACCTTGAGCCGAAC
>CAZEBC010000025.1:0-16812 GCA_964510165.1 uncultured bacterium | reverse complement strand
TTGATTTTCGAGATATCCGCCGCGAGGCTAAAATCTATTGTACCTTGAGCCGAACCGAATGTCAATCACGCAACTCACATCAACTCGGCAACGCTTCGGCTCAACTGCTGGTTACATCGGGCGGATGCTCGGAAGCCTTTGACGGCCAAGTTCCGGCCCCGTCTTGATGTGTCACACCCTCGCTTTCAGGCACTAACGCCAGAAAGTTTCCCGGATACCTAAGAATAGCCTATGGTAGCCTATCCTGTATCCTACCTAACTATATCACACAATATGTAGTATGTCAATAGGAAATTTCTGCTCAATACCGGCCGTAGTCCACGGCACAGCGCAGCATCGCCCGGATGTTTTCGGGCTTGGAGTTGGGTGGGGCCTCACAACCTGAACTGAGGATGAACCCGCCGCCGGAGGCACAGCCGTCAATCAGCCTCTTGCAGGCGGTCTCCACTTCCTCTTTCGAGCCGAAGGCCAGAAGAGCGGGGTCCACGTTTCCCTTGATGCAGAGCGTCTTCCCCAGGACGCTTTTGGCGTGGGACATGTCGGAAATGTCGAGTTCCATCACCGCCGAGCCGGGCGGAAGCTCGGTGAAATACTCAAACAGCGGGTTCCAATTGCCGTCCAGATGAAGAATCACCAGGTATCCGGCCTTCGAGTATTCAAGGACCTGCTGTTTGAGCCAGGGCCAGGCGAATCTCTCAAACATGCGCGGCGACACCATTGAGCTTGAGAACTTCAGGCTGGGGATGCAGATGTTGCGCGCTCGCAGGATTCTTGCGAGTCGCAGCGTCGTCGCGATTATCCTCGTATTGTATTTCTCGTTTATCTCGATTATCTTTTCGGGCGAATCGAGCAGGTCGGTGAAGCCCTGCTCACCTCTGTAAAACAGCATCATCTCGGCGGGCAGATACGAGATCGCCTGCTGCCACGGCACGACGTCGCACTTCTTCTCCCAGTAGTTCATCCAGCGGAAGTGCTTGAAGAGATGCAGCGTCATCGTGATCAAGATTTCCCGGCGCGTGACCCTCTTATAGGTCCGCATCGCCGTGAACCCCCTCTTCATCACGCGTGCGTAAATCTCCGGTCCCGCCTGTACGCTCTCCATGAACTGCGGCATTTCGTCGTCGAAGAACCGCCAATCATAGTAAAGCGCGCTGTAAAGGATGGGCGCAGTCGCGGTGAAGGCAAACCGCATGGGCGTGAGATTCATGGTGTCGAGCAGGTCGTCGTAGTAATGAAACGTCTTCAGAGAGGCGCCGTGGCAGGCGTCCACGTCCCACACGTAATCACGCATGGATATGCCCGCGGTGGCGGCGATGTGATAGATGATGAATGGCGAGACGGGTACGCGATCAGGTTCCTTCAGCGCGATGGCCGCTGCCAGGCGTTCGGCGGATGTCATCTCCTCTTGGGGGCGGAAGACATAGGCTGCGTGGCGCGGGACAGGCAGAACTTGCTGACTTCCTCGAACAGGATATGGCGATCCCGGTCGATCGGCGCCTTGTGCCTGCTGTTCTCGAGGTATATGAGCCGTTTCTCTTTGCTCTTGACCGAGTCGTAAATCACTTTGCCGCTGTCTCTCCAAATAACGTCGTCCCGCCGCGATTGCACGACGAGTATCGGGGAAGCCACCCGACCAATGACCGCGCGGGTGAGCTGCATCAGTTCCACAAGCCGGAGCACGCTCTGCGAGGGATACGCCTTGTAACCCACCATATATTCAGACAGCGTCTTATCGGTCAGGCTCGTCATCCCCAGCTTCGGAATGTTTGCCCCAAAGACCGAGCCGACACGGGCAACTACTTTGAGCAACTTCTCGCCCGCTTCTCCACCGCGCGGATACACAGGCGCGCAGATGGCCACTATTCCATCCACTTCCCGCATCGTTCCGAGCTGGAGTGCGAGCAGTCCGCCCATGCTGAAACCGACTACCACGACCGATTCGTACTCCTGCTTGAGCTTCGCGTATTCCATCTCCACCTTCGCGATCAACTTGGGGTTGGATGTCTCCGCGAAGTCATCGAGCGTCGTGCCATGGCCGGGCAGCGTGATGCCCTTCGTGCTGATGCCCCGCGCGCCGAGATGGGCGCCCATCGGCTCCATCAGGGCGGCGGTATCGCCAAAGCCATGCACAAGCAGGCACCCGACTGGCCCGCGAATGAGGCTGAATGCGGGCGCGAGCGGTTTCTTCGGCATTGTGGATACAGTCGTCATGTTGTGCTCAGAGTCACAAATTCTTGCACATATCGCAGAGTCGCCGACATCCGTCATTCCCGTCAAAGCGGAAATCCATGTTGCGGACGCGAATTCATTCGCACGCCCGGACGACGTCAAACTAGTAGTAGTAATGCCCCTTGAACAGGCCCACGTTTCTCAGGAACCTGTACGCTCCCATGAGAGCCGCGCCCATTATGATAAACATGCAGAACAGGCTCACTCCCACGGTAAAGGCAAAGGCCGAACTCGGGTCCATCGCTAAACTCCCATTGGTGAAAATCGCGAAACCTACCGGCGCTCCAAGCGCCGTGCCGACCGATATCTTTTTCAGGGTGTTCTTTGTCTTGTCGCTCATGGCTACCCCTCCATTCATATCAGTCCCGCTGTTATTCAAAAGGAGAACAAGAACCATGCCATGAACGAACGCGGAAGGAGAGAAGTGCGGCTAACCTGTTGTACAAACAAATGTTATGAATACCAGAGCCCGCCGTTCCGGCCTTTCGACAAGGCCCGTAACCCCAGGTCAAATGCAAGGCTCTACGTGCACAACCGCAAGAAATTTCCTGCATCTCTCACCATGAAAACATGGAACGAAGGGCTGTACGTGCAAATTCATTTGCACGGTTCCTATGACAATCAACGCTCTCTGGAACAAACATGCGAAATCGGTTTATAATGGACGCCATGTAGGCAGCAAGAGCAACAGCAAGCGGTACCTCAACATGTCCCTGACCATACAGCAGACAACAACCAGCGCATCTCCCCCAAAGCCCGAGACGTGGCCGTACCTGATGCAGTTGAGCGTCAACTACCTCGGCTGGGCGTTTTGCTGGACGACCGCAACGTCCTACATGGTCCCGAACGCCCTTCTCACGATGGTGGACGATTCCGTCAAGAACGCGCGCCTCGGACTCATCACAAGCCTTTCGAATCTCTTTGTGATAATCCTGATTCCCCTGTTCGGCGCGCTGAGCGACGGGGCGACCTCTCGATTCGGAAGGCGCCGCCCCTTCTTTCTCACGGCGGCCCTCATCATGAGCATATTGCTTCTCCTGGTCACTCGCTGTCACGCCTACATTCTTCTCCTGAGCCTGGTGGTATTGATGCACGGGGCGCTCGCGCTCTGGTTTCCCAACCGCGCGCTTATCCGCGACCTGGTTCCGCTGGAGCGACGCGGCCGCATCTCCGGCCTGAGCAATCTCACCAATACTCTTGGAATCATGCTCGCTCACGCGGTCGCGTCCCGGCTCATCGGAACTCGCATGTTTCTGCTCGCATTGATAGCCATAACCGCAAATATCCTGGCCAATCTCTGGGTCGCCCTCAGGATTCGTGAGAAGCCCTCCGAGCGCGAGTCCAGCCGGAGCCTTCCCTCATGGAGGGAGGTTTACCTTCCCAGGCTTGAGAAGACACGCGGCCTCGGATGGCTCGCCGCCTGCAACATACTCACGTATATGGGGGTCGTTGCGATGACGTGCTTCCTGCTTTACTTCGTCAAGGACCAGATCGACCGCGAAAACTTCAACGTCACCTTCGGAAAAACCGTCCTCATCGCGATGGGGGCGGGCATCCCTTCGTCTCTGGCGGCGGGGTTTCTCGCAGACCGCTTCGGGCGCAGGCGCGTTTTCCTGGTCGCGTGCCTCTTGCAGCTTGCCTGTATGGTCAACTTCCTGCTGGCCCCGCGCGGCTACGCGACCCTGTATCTGAGCGGCCTGCTGTTCGGCCTCGGCAACGGCGCCTACCTGAGCATGTACTGGACTCTGGTGTCCGACATGATCCCCGCCGAAGAGGCCAGCAAGTACATCGGCCTCATGCAATACACGATGCTCATTCCCTGGGTGGTCACTCCGCTCACGCTCGGCCCCATAGTTGACGGCTTCGGCGCAGCCTCGGGAACAGGATACAACATCCTCTTCTCCATCATCGTGGTCTTCCTTCTGGCGGGACTCTTCCTCATCCGAAAAATCCCCGAAACCCTGCATCGCTCATCGTGAAGTCTTGAATTCCGTCACGGCGCAACTGTTCGGCAGTCCGCCTGATTCGGGCAAGAAAGAAAAGCGCTGAACGGTTTCGATGTGAAGCGCGATGCAGGACGGGAAAGGGAATCATATAATCCGATCAGAACAGGGGAAAATTGGTGTTTCGTGCGCTTAGTGGATAGCTCTTCTCACCGCTGCCGGACTGTGCATGTATCAGCGATGGACGTCCTTCCGGTGTGCGACCCTCACCATCCACACCGTCAGTTCATCGTCCTGAATGGAATACAAGATACGGTATCTTCCCTGGCGCAGCCGATACTTTTCATGTCCTGAGAGTTTTTCGCATCCAGCGGGGCGAGGTTCTTCGGCGAGGGCCTCGATTCGGCTGAGGATTCTCTTTAGGTCCCTCTTCGGAATCGCGCTCAGGTCTTTCAGCACTGACTTCTTGAAGAAGAGCCTATAGGCGGCCATCTTTTCTCAGCCTCTTCAACGCTTCCTCGTAACTGATCAGGGGCTCGCCGGCCCTTTCCTCAAAGGCGGCAAGGTCCTCCGCGTCTTCCAGCAGCGCTTCTCGGACGGCCTCGTTCACGAGGTCAGACACCGACCGGGAGGTCTCGACCGATTTCAGCCGCAACGCCTTGTGCAAATCGGGATCGAAGTAAACGGTAGCGCGTTTGCTCTCAGTCGCCATAATGTCATCTCCCTTCTCTCACTATGACATTATAACATCATAACGTCAAAGCGTCAAATCCAAAACCAATGTGGGAACCCAAGCGGGATTTAACCGCCGAGACGCGGAGGACACAGCGCGGCCACGGCCGCAATCAAGAATCCTTGTAGGGGCGCAATTCATTGCGCCCGTGAAGCCACTGAAAATCGCGACGGAGTGGGCAATGGGGATAAAGACCTCAGACCTTGAAATTGAGTTGAAAACGGAATCTTGACTCTTGCGCAGATGGGGATAAGTGAAGAGTTCCGGCGACACCTTCGCTTATTGGGAGCACATGAATGAGTCAAACTTTCAACAAAATGAGTGCTTCTTTCCTGAACTCGCGATGGATTCCCTCGGAAAAGAGAGAAGCCGCCACCATGGACGACTCCTCGCCCCCAATATTCGAAGACTTGTTATTTTGTCCGCAGAGACAAATTCACTTGTGCGTAGTCCCATCATCAAGGCTGATGCGAAGCTGATATGTGCCTGCAGTAAGTCCCTTCGTGGACCAGTTGTAGATGTATTGCTGAGCCGCGGGATCATATCTGAACGTGTTGCCCGTCTTCCCGGGATCCGTAGAAACGGCGGCAGACTCTTCCACCGATCCAGTTATTGTGTTGGTTATCTTCACTACTGCTCCCGACCGCATCGCGAGGTCCAGATAGGAAGCGTCATAGGTCGCAAGCTGTTGTTCCCGCGCGAGCGCAACGATCTCTTTGAGCGTTCTTTACGGGAATTCCTGTTCCACCGTAATCGGCAGGTCGGATAGCAGCGCGAGAAAGCGGAAAACATCGGCCTCGCTCAACCGTTTCTTCCGTTCCGCCGCCAGCAGAACATTGCCGACCTCCAGCGGCCATATTGCGGGCACAACCGCTTCGCAGGTCTCGAGCGTTTCGAGCACGGCCTCGGCGTAACCGGCTGGTTCATCCTCGAAACACCACGCCATCACGACCGAATTATCGACGACGAATCGTGTGGACATCACCGTCTTCCCTCTTTGATCATGCTCTGTATCGACAGGCCGCCACGCCGGCGCCCGGCGCGAAACCGCTTCAACTGCGCGATAGTTTCGCGCGCGGGCTTCTTCGCGGAGTCTGCGGGTTGCAGGGTGGCCACGGGAACGCTGTGTTTGGTAATCGTTATTCGCTCCCCTCTTGCCACCCGTTCGAGGAGTTTGGGAAGATGTGTTTTAGCTTCAACCCACAGTTTTGGACGGCAGCAGGACGCTATTTCTTTTGCTCGACCAGTCTCCCGTTCACGAACTTATGAAGTATGCTGGACACAAACGTCTGATACGGCAATCCTTCCCTCACCGCCATCTTCTTCAACTCGAGAAGGTCTCGTTCGGAAATCCGGATGTTGAGCCTCTTGTCCTTTCTCAACGTGTCCCGCGCGTACTTCATCAGATGTTTCTTCCTGCTCGAAAGGTTCTTCGCGGGAATCCATTCGCCTTTCTCAAAGCTCTCAAGGATTTCCTCCTCTTCTTTTGTCAGTCTAGTTTTCATGTCTTTCTCCAAAATATTTTTCAGTCGCCTTCCTGCTCGGGATGATTGTCTTTAGAAACACTTCGTCCTTGTTCTCGACATAGGGCACGAGATAGGCGCGGTTGTTGATGCCAACCACGACTATCCGTTGGCCAGCGTATTTCTGTTGGTTTGGATGCTCATAGTCATCCAGTATGTCACCCCCTGCAATGTGGAAAACCACTTCCTCAAAGCCGATTCCCCGCTTCGCCTTGAGCAGCAGGCTTTTCTCCGTATTCCAGTTAAGCCTCTTCATTCTTGGATTGTATCACATTGTGTGCATTTTGGCAACAGATACCACCAAATCGAATGCCCACCAAATATTGGTGATTCTTGGTTTCCTTGGTGGTGAAGAAGACCTTTCCTCCCGGCTCCACCGGTTTCATCCCTCCGGCTCGACGGCAGAGCGGAGTTGCTTCTTCTCGGATTGGAGCTTCTTGTGGCGGCGGATTTTCTCTTTCGCGCGCTTCGAGCGTTTTCGTTTCTGGCGGCGGATTTTCTCGATGCGCTGCTGCTCGTCGGTCTTCTCGCGGGTTTGCATCGCCTCGATCTTGTCGGCCAAGAGCCGCCGCGCGAGGAACCGGTTGAGTGCCTGCGAGCGCTCACGCTGCACCTTGACCTCAATGCCGGTCGGGATATGCTTGAGATACACGGCGGTCGCGGTCTTGTTGACGTTCTGCCCGCCGGGGCCGCCTGAACGGATGAACTTCTCGACCAGGTCCTTCTCAAAGATGCCAAGGCGCTCCATCTTATCCTCGAGGGCCTTCTGCTTTGGGGGTGTTACGCTGAAGTCAGGCATGAGAACGTTTAGCGTTCAGGGTTTAGGGTTCAGGGTCCACACGCAACACACAACACGAAATACGTAACACGTCCCCTTTTTCCCTTTCCCCTTTTCCCCCTTTATATTAAGCCGTACCGCTTCATCTTGCGCCACAGCGTATTGCGCGAGACGCCGAGTTCGGCGGCGGTGCGGTTGCGGTTGCCGAAATGCTTGCTCAAGGTCGAGCGGATGGTCTCGGCCTCGGCGTTATCGAGCGGCAGCATCCGCGCCTTCGTCTTTGCGGACGAGTCGGTCACCGACGCCACGATGTGGCTCGGCAGGTCCTCGAGTTGAATCGTGTCGCCGATGCAGATGACGAATGCGTGCTCGATCGCGTTCTCAAGCTCGCGCACGTTGCCGGGGAACGGATACCCCATCAGCGCGGCCATCACGCGCTCCGAACACCTCGCGATGCGCCGCCCCTGCAGCGCGTTGAATCGCTCGATGAAGTGGTTGACGAGCAGAGGAATGTCCTCGCGCCTCTCCGACAGCGGCGGCAATTGTATGCGGACCACGTTGAGCCGGAAGTAAAGGTCCGAGCGGAACCGCTTGCGCTGCACCTCGCGCACCAGGTTCCGGTTGGTGCTCGCGATCACGCGCACGTCGGCCTTGACCGGCTGATTCGAGCCGAGCGGTGTGTATTCCTTGGTCTCGAGCACGCGCAAAAGTTTCACCTGCATTGCCGAAGAGATGTCGCCGATCTCATCCAGCAGGATCGTGCCGCCCTCCGCCATCGCGAAGCGGCCCGGCTTGTCTTTCTTCGCGTCCGTAAACGCGCCCTTCTTATAGCCGAAAAGCTCGGACTCGAGCAACTGGTCGGGCAGCGCCGCACAGTTGACGGCCACGAACGGCTTGTGCCGGCGCAGGCTGATATTGTGGATCGCGCGGGCAACCAGTTCCTTGCCCGTGCCCGAGTCGCCCTCGATGAGCACGTTGCTCTGGCTATTGGCAACCAGCGGGATCACCTCGAAAATCTTCCGCATCGAGGGGCTCTTGCTCACGATATCCTCGAAGACGTACGTGCCGGCCAGTCGCTTGCGAAGTTCGGTGACGGTCGAAAGGTCGCGGAACATCTCCACGCCGCCGAGCACGCGCCCTTCCTTGTCCACGAGCGCGGACGTCGAAATCGCGATCGGCAAACGCCTGCCGTCCTTCGTCATGATGTTGACTTCCACCGCCTCGCTGCGCTCGCGCGTCTTGATGCTTCGCTTCAGCGGACACTCCACTTCGCAGAAGTCGGCCCTGAAGATTTCGTGGCACTGCTTGCCGATGGCCTCCTCCCTCGTGTAACCGGTCAGCTTCTCGGCCATGCGGTTGAACGAGGTGATTCGGCCTCCGGAGTCAATGGTGAAGATACCGTGGGAGATTGTGTCAAAGATGAGAGGGAAGAATCTGATGTCCAACTCTTTTTGCGCCATCTTTCTCCTTGCATCATCAAACAACGTGAATCGGGGTGTTGATTCCTGGGGTGTTTGATTCTCTTGGGCCATGATAAGCCCCCTTATGTTTTGCCTATATTATAACATCTCCGTTCCAGGAATACAACATGCGTAATGTGACATGTCTCAATTATGTGACATGACAGCATGGGATGATGGGGGCAGCACGACGGCGTATCGCAACGTCGCAAGGGGCCGGTGTTGCCGCGACATTGCGGGCTAATGTCTTGTTTTTCAATATATTTGCGACATGGGCTTAGAGCGGTGCGCAACGCCGTGTTGCCGCATGGTAAGCGCATTGGCCCGCCTCTTGCTCCTTACTCTTTTCGCAAGTCTCGTTTGACAACACCCCAGTCAAAATCAGGAACACATCATGGCAAAATACCCTTACTATGTCGAGCCGTACAATGAGACAGAACGGCCGCGGCGTTTCCTGGAAGCGTTCGCGGCCATTCTGAAACATTCAAATTACGGGTTGGCGCTTGACACGTACACCCGCACAAGCACCAAATGTGCGCGCTGCGGATGCAACTGCCAGGTCTTTCTGGAAAGCGGCGACCCGAGAGACGTGCCGTGTTACCGTTCGGAACTGCTGTTCAGAGTGTACCGACGGTATTTCACGCTCGGCGGCACGATTCGGGCGAGGCTTCACAACAGCTTCACGCTGACCGATGCCTACATTGACGAGATGGCCGAAGCGGTGTATCGCTGCACGGCCTGCCGCAGGTGCAAATTCGGGTGCCCGATGGGAGTTGACCACGGCCTCATGACGCATCTGGCGCGCTGGATTCTCGCCGAGGTCGGCATCGTCCCCAAGGCGCTCGTCGTCGCGACGCGCGAGCAGCTACAGGGCAAGACCGGCAACACGTCGGCCATTCCCGTGATCGCCTTGAAGGACACGTGCGAGTTCCTCGAGGAAGAGTTGATCGAGATGTACAACCTGCCCGCGAAATTCCCGATGGACGTCGAGGGCGCCGAATACGTGTTCTTCCCGGCGGTCAGCGACTACCTGCTTGAGCCTGACACGCTCATGGGAAACGCCGCCGTGATGCACGTCACCAACGGCTCATGGACCATCGGGACCGGCTACTATGATGGCATCAACTACGGCCTGTTTTACAGCGACTCGCTTCTGTGCCGCATCGTGAGGAAAGAGGTGACAGAACTGAAGCGCCTCAAAGCGAAGAAAATCCTGATCGGCGAATGCGGCCATGCGTCGCGCTCGGCCAAGGCGTTCATCCCGACGTTCTGCGGCGGGAGAGACGCGCCGCCGGTCGTCAACATCATGGAATACACGCACAAGGCGCTCCTGGAAGGCCGGCTGAAAGTCAAGGCAGGCTCCATTCCCGAGCGCGTCACCTATCACGACCCCTGCAACATCGCCCGCTCGAAATGGATAATCAACCAACCGCGAGAGATACTCGAGGCCATCTGCAAGGATTTCGTGGACATGGTCCCGAGCGGCCAGATGAATATCTGCTGCGGCGGTGGAGGCGGCACGGTCTCGATAGACGAAATCCGCAAGTTCCGCACCGGCATCGGCGGCAGAGTCAAGGCCGAGCAACTCAAGCGGACCGGCGCCAAGTACATCGTGGCTCCGTGCGCCAACTGCAAGAAGCAGCTTCGCGAGGTGTGCGAGGACAACGAACTGCACGACATGGAAGTGATCGGCCTTCACGACCTGGTGCTGAAGGCCATTGACTACGAATACTACGGCATAAGACCAAAGGGCGAAGAAGAGGAAGAGAAGGAATAGAGCAATGGAACAATGGTTGGAGTGGGCACGAGGCCCGGTGTTCAAGTTCGCATTCCTGCTGATGGTTCTGGCGCTCGCTCGCAACGTGGTCGTCGAGGCTGTCGAGATCATCCTGGCGATCAGGCGCGCGGGCGATAAGAATATTCCCTACAAGGTGGTGTTCAAGACCACGATCGATTGGCTTATCCCATTCAAGAAGATGGGAGTCAACCGGCCGGTGTACAGCGTGATGTCGGTGGTCTTCCATGTCGGACTGATTCTGACGCCCATCTTCCTGCTTCCACATATCGAGCTGTGGGAGCGGGGACTCGGGATAGCCTGGCCGTCGATTCCGCACGCGCTCGCCGATGCGCTCACGCTGGTGACGATTGCGGCGGCCATCGGGCTATTGGCGGGCCGGCTCAGCAACCGCGAGTCAAGGCGGATCAGCCGCGTGCAGGACCTGGTGATTCCGGCGATGCTCGTGATTCCGTTCATAACGGGATTCTTCGCGATGCATCCGGCCTGGAACCCCGCCGATTACAACCTCGTGATGTTCATTCATGTGATGAGCGCCAATGTGATATTCGTCATGATTCCGTTCAGCAAGCTCGGCCACATCGTGTTGTTGCCCGCGACCCAGCTTGTGTCGGAAGTGGGCTGGCGTTTCCCCGCGGAATCGGGCGATGACGTTGCAAGGGCCCTTAAGAAAGAGAACGTGCCGATATGAAACAGATGAGCATTCTGACAGACGTGACCAAGTGCATCGGCTGCGAGGAATGCGTGGCCGCGTGCAAGAAGACCAACGAGACGGGAGACGACAGGCCCTGGCGGTGGCAGAGAAAGATTGATGACCTGTCCGCCAGCCGGTGGACCACCGTCGTCAACCGCCCGCAGAAACACTACGTGCGAAAACAGTGCCGGCACTGCCTGGAGCCGGCATGCGCGTCAGTGTGTCCCGTCGGCGCGATGCACAAGACGCCTGAGGGGCCGGTCGTGTACAACTCGAAGATATGCATGGGCTGCCGCTACTGCATGATGGCGTGCCCGTACGGCATCCCGCGCTACGACTGGGCGCAGTCGGTTCCGTATGTGCGCAAGTGCGTCATGTGCTACGACAAGATCAAGAGCGGCGAACTCGAGCAGCCGGCGTGCACCGCAGCCTGTCCTGAAAAAGCGACCATTTACGGCGAACGCGAGGAACTATTGGTCGAAGCCCACAAAAGAATCGAGGAAAAGCCCGATCTTTACATCAACAAGGTATACGGAGAGCATGATGTCGGCGGGACCTCGGTTCTCTATGTGTCCGACATCAGTCTGGACTTCCTCGGGCTGAAGCCCGAGTTGGAGAAGGACCCGCTCCCGCACAAGACGTGGGTGTTCCTGAACAAGGTGCCCGGCGTATTCATCGGAGTGGGCGCCATGATGTACGGCGTGTACTGGATCATTGACCGACGCATGAAACTGCAGGCCGAGGCAATGGGCGATTCCAACGGACAGAACTCGGCGACCGACAAAGGCGAAGATAATTCAGAGGCGAAGAAATGACTAGACTCAGGACTGTAAAAGCAATCTTGTGGTTCCTGGTTGGGGTGGCCGCCACGGTGACCGTGTTCCGGTTCCTTAAGGGACTTGGAACGGTGACCGCGCTCACCGACATGACGCCGTGGGGGCTGTGGATCGGGTTTGACGTGCTCGGAGGCGTCGCTTTGGCGGCGGGCGGCTTCGTCATCGCGGCGACCGTCTACATCTTCCATATGGAGAAATATCGGCCGTTCCTGAGGCCGGCCGTGCTGACCGCGTTCTTGGGGTACGCGGCGGTCGTCGGGGGCTTGATGTTCGACATCGGGATACCGTGGAACATATGGCGACCGATGTTCTTCTGGCAGCATCATTCGGCGCTGTTCGAGGTTGCCTGGTGCGTGATGCTGTATTTCACGGTGCTCCAGCTCGAATTCGCGCCCGTCGTGCTTGAACGCATCCAGATTCCCATTTTCCAGACGCTTTACAAGATATTGAAGGCGCTGACGCTGCCACTCGTGATTTTGGGGATCATGCTCTCGACGCTGCATCAGTCATCGCTCGGCACGCTGTTCCTCATCATGCCGTACCGGACGCATCCATTGTGGTATTCGCCCATCCTGCCGATATTGTTCTTTGTCTCGGCGATCGGGCTCGGCCTGACGATGGTGATGACGGAGTCCATGGTGACATCCTGGCTATATAAGAAGCATGCGGAAACCGACCTGCTCAAAGGGCTTGCCAGGGCGGCGGCATATGTGCTCGGGTTGTACGCCGCAATGCGGCTGGTTGATGTGGCGGTCACCGGCAAGCTGCATTATCTGGCCGATTCATGGGAAGGCGGCCTGTTCATTTTCGAGTTGCTGATAAGCGCGATTGTGCCGGCGCTTCTGTTTTCCTCGGCGAAGGTGCGAGAAAGCATTGGCGGCCTGGCGACCGGCGCGGGCATGGCCGTGCTCGGCTTCGTGCTGAACCGGATCAATGTGAGCGGGCTTGCGTCGGTTTCCGAGACCGGCTCGCGCTACTTCCCGTCCTGGACCGAGTTTGCGGTCAGCATAGGCATCGTCTCGGCAGCAGGGCTGGCGTTCTTCTTCTTCGTGGAGAATTTCCACGTCTATGAAGAGCCGAGGGCGGCGAGGCAGGAGAAATACGACATTCCGGAGGCCGACCCGGTGACCGGAGTGAGGCTGGGCTGGTCGAACATGGCGGGGGTACGGGTGTACTCGCTGATCTTCGTCATAGGCGCCGCCCTTGCGTTGGCGCTTATGCCCGATTACACGATAGGAGGAGTGACGCCGGAGCAAACGCCGGTTGAAGGCGCTCGTCGCGTTGACGGACTCGAGACCAAAGCCGAAGATGGACTGCTTTTTGTGTACGCGCTGTATGAGCCTGGCGCGAGCGAGAATCCCGTCAATGGCGAGAAGAAGGAGATGCTCCTCATTGATGGTGACCGCAACAACAAGTTTGTCCTGTTCAATCATGACATGCATCAGGAGAAGAACGGCGGCAAGGAATCCTGCGGCATGTGTCACCACATGAACAAGCCGCTCGACAAGGACACATCCTGTAACGAATGCCACCGCGACATGTTCCTGACGACCGACATATTCGATCACGAATACCATCGGGGAAAGCTCGAAGAGAAGGGCGGTTGCGTCGAGTGTCATCGCGACCCGGCACAATCCAAGAACCGCCAGACCGTCACTCAGTGCGAGGAATGTCACAAGAACATGCGGGCGCCAAATAGCTTCGTGAAGGCTGAGGAGAAGCTCGAAGGGTTTGCCGCCGGGTACATGACCGCGATGCATAATCTGTGCGTCGAATGCCACAAGCAGAAACAGACGGAGAAGGCGGAGCTTGCTCCGGACCTTGCGCGCTGCGCGGCATGCCATCAGGGGCTGGATGAGTCCATGCTGACCATCATCGAGCCTTATCCGCAGCCAAAATCGGAGACACTGATTTCGAGAGGATGAGT
The DNA here is from genome assembly GCA_964510165.1 of uncultured bacterium. Taxonomy (GTDB): domain Bacteria; phylum Abyssobacteria; class SURF-5; order SURF-5; family SURF-5; genus CAZEBC01. The sequence goes on along the minus strand of CAZEBC010000025.1, from coordinate 2,894 downwards.
CACTACAAGAGAACAGTTGATGAGATATGAAAAAGAAGATCGCGATTATAGATGACGAGCAGGATATTGTCACATACCTGAGTTCCGTCTTGCAGGACAACGGGTTCGAGGTCTGCTCGGCGACCAACGCCAACGACGGCTTCGATCTGGTCCGGACGCAGCGCCCCGACCTGGTGTGCCTGGACATACTGATGCCTGAGGAAACCGGCTGCTCGCTGTACAAGAGGATCAAGGATGACAAGACCCTCAAGGGAATCCCCGTCCTGATCATCAGCGGGCTGAACGTGCAGCAGGAACTCGGCCGGCTATTCGGGAGCAACGGTGACAGGCGCGAGCCGGACGGCTACATCGAGAAGCCGATAGACCTGGCGGTTCTGATAGATGCGATTCAAAGACTCACGTCGTAAGAGGTACTGAAATGGATCACCTTGATTGGCAACGATGGCTATACGACCAGTTGTTCGACTGGGTCCCGTGTAACATAGCCATCATTGACCGCAATTACACGATTGTCGAGAACAACCGCAGTTTCGCCGACGTGTTCGGTGAGGGCAAGGGTCGGCCGTGTTACGAAGTGTACAAGAGCAGGACCAAGCCGTGCGAGGCATGCCCTGCGGCCAAGACGTTCAAGGACGGCAAGCTGAGAGTGAACGATGAGGAGGGAATCGACCGAAAGGGGCGGCCCGCATACTTCATCTCGCACATAGCCCCCATCTACGACGTGAACGGTAAGATATCGCACGTGGTGGAGATGTCCACCGATATCACCGAGACCAAGCGGCTCCAGCGGGAATACCAGATTCTGTTCGAGCGGGTGCCGTGCTTCGTGGCCGTGCTGAACCGGGACTTGCGGATAGTGCGCGCCAACGAGCGGTTCCGCGAGACATTCGGCGAGACGACGGGGCAGCATTGTTACGAGATTTACAAACGACGGAGCGAAAAATGCGAGGACTGCACGGCGCAGATGACGTTTGTGGACGGTCACTCGCACAGCAGCGCGCACGTCGGCGTGAGCAAGGACGGCAAGCAGACGTATTACATCGTGAGCACCACGCCGCTATCCCGTGGCGAGCCCATTTCCCACGTGATCCAGATGGCGCTGGACATGACCGAGGTGCACCATCTCGAGGATGAACTTGCGCTCGCCAACGCGCTTCGTGAGAACCTGATCGAGAACTCGGTTGACGGCGTCATCGCGCTCGGCACGGACGAGAGAATCATGATTTTCAATCCTGCCGCCGAATCGATTCTCAAATATCGAAGCACCGAACTGATGGGCCAGCATGTGCCGGAGTCGGCGTTTCCCCCTGAGTTCAAGGAGGCGATGGCGGCCAATCAGGGTGTCTGTGTGTTGCCGGACACCACGGTCTGCGCGAGTGACGGCGAGGTGGTGCCGGTCCGCTTCTCCGGCGTGCCATTGAAAAGGGATTCCAAGTCGATCGGGGTCGCCATCTTCCTTCAGGACCTCCGCAAGATAAAGCAACTCGAACGCGAGAAGATAGAGGCCGAGCGGATGGCGGCGGTCGGCCAGACGGTGGCCGGGCTGGCGCACGGGATCAAGAACATCCTGACAGGGCTTGAGGGTGGCATGTACGTCGTGAACTCGGGCTTGCAGAAACATCAGCAAGACCGCATTGACGTCGGCTGGGATATGCTCAAGCGTAACATCGCCAAGATATCAACTTTGGTGAAGAACCTGCTGAATTTCTCGAAGGGCCGGACTCCCCACGTGAGCGTGGTCAACCCCAACGACCTCGTGCAGGACATCGTGTCGCTGTACCAGGAGAGCGCCCGACAGGGCGGCATTATCCTGGTTGCTGAGACCGACGAATCGGTCTCTTCTGCCCCGCTCGATGCTGAGGAAATACACACCTGCCTCGCGAACCTCGTTTCCAACGCCCTGGACGCCTGCCAGATGAGCGAGAAAACGGCGTGCAGGGTGACCGTGCGCTGCAAGGAGGAAGGGGATTCCCTCGTGTACGAGGTGGCCGATGAAGGCGCCGGCATGGATTACGAGATAAAGCAGAAAGTGTTCACGAACTTCTTCACGACGAAGGGGACCGGCGGAACGGGACTGGGCCTGTTGCTCACGCGGAAGATCGTGCAGGAACACGGCGGCAAGATTATGGTAGAATCTACTCCTGGGGAAGGCTCACTGTTCCGGCTAGTCTTTCCCCGCGACAGGCTTCCCCAGCCTACACAGACGGCGGAGGCGGGGACCGGCTGACCGGAAGTGTTGCGGAGGGGATTTGATTCGCGCGTCGCGCGCGGCAATCTGTCACCATGAAACGGTGAAAGGAACGACAATGGCGACTCCATCAGAGAAAACTGTTCTGGTTGTTGATGATGAGCCCGATGTGGTGTTTTTCTTGCAGACGGCCCTCGAGGACGCGGGCTTCAACGTGGTGACGGCCACCAACGGCGAAGAGGCTCTTCAGAGGATGAAGGAGCGCGTTCCCGACTTTATCTCGTGCGACCTGGTGATGCCGCGCAAGTCGGGCGTCAAGTTTCTGTATGAACTCCGCAAGCATAAGGAGTGGGCGCGCATTCCTGTGGTCATCGTGACCGCGCACGCCCGCGATGAACTCGGCAGCCATGATCTGAAGGAGATTCTTGAGGGACGGACGATTCAGGGGCCGCAGGTATACCTGGAGAAGCCGGTGCGCGCCGAGGACTTCGTCGGCATGGTCAAGAGAGAGCTCGGCATCGAGGCCGGTCCGCCTCCGAGTGAGAAGTCGGACGATCTGAAGCGCGAGATACAGAGCCTGCTTGCATCCGCCGACCCGGACGCCCTCAAGAAGGCGGCGGACATCCTGCGGCAGAAGCAATGATAGAAAACCTGAGATCATCTATCCGCAGATTGCCAAGATTTTCGCTGATGAAATGGGCTGTCT
>CAZEBC010000024.1:0-32806 GCA_964510165.1 uncultured bacterium | reverse complement strand
TAATGCTTCCGCGCCGGCCGTTGGACGCAAACTTTCCCGCCGCGAGATTTTCAGCTATGCCCTGCCGAGGTTTGGTTCGGCGATCATGTTTCTTACTGTCGTCATCTATCTGCCGAAGTTCTATACCGACACATTGCTGCTGAGCCCCGCCCTCATCGGCGTCACGTTCCTTATCGGGCGCTTCTGGGACGCCATCACCGACCCGGTGATGGGGCACATCTCCGACAGGACGCAGTCGCGTATGGGGAGGCGGCGCCCCTACTTCATCATCAGCGCGATTCCCGTCGCCATCGCTTATTATTTCCTGTGGTCCCCCCCCAGTGACTTGAAAGGGTTTGAGTTGTTCGTCTTTGTCACTGTGGCATACCTGATGACGTACACGTTCTGGACCATCTTCTCGATTCCGTACAACTCGCTCGGAGCCGAGATCACGATGGACTATCACGAGCGCACCGTATTGACCGGCGTCAGGGAATCGCTGGGCGTGCTTGGGACGCTGGTGGCCGCCACCGCCCCGATCTTCCTCGTGAACCTCCTGGGCGACCAACGCAAGGGCTATTCTCTTCTCTCGCTCATTACGGGGACCATTACGGCGGCCTCCATTTTCATCGCCTTTTTCAATATTAAGGAAAACCCGGAATTTCAGAAGCAGCGCCCCATAGCGATCAAAGAAGGGATAAAGGTCATCTTCAGGAACCGGCCGTTCCGCGTATTGCTCCTGGTATTTGTCATCGCCTTCATGGGCAATTCGCTCGTGCCCATACTCACGTTGTATATGGCGGATTATGTGGTGAAGACGCCGAAGATCGCGCCCGTCATCATAGTCGTCTATCTCTTGTTCACGGCGCTTTCCATCGTGTTCTGGACGCGCCTTTCGCGCAAGATCGGCAAGAAGGAGACCTGGTCCTACGCGCTCGTGTTCTCATCCGTCATCTTCCTGCTCTCCACGTATTACCATCAAGGCACGTGGCTCGTCTGGATCATCCTGGCCGGACTTGCCGGTTTTGGCTACGGCTGCACCTTGGCGCTCGCCTACTCTATGATGGCCGACGTGATTGACATGGATGAACTCGAAACCGGGCGGCGCAGGGAGGGCGCGTATTTCGGCATCTGGTTCCTGATCGAAAAGGGAGCGGCCGGCATGACGGTGTTCCTCGGAATGCAGGCGCTGGCGCTGATGGGGTATATTCCCAACGTCGAGCAGCCGTTGAGGGTGTTCTGGACATTGAAATTCCTGTACAGCATCCTGCCCGCCGTCTGCTTCTTTGGAGGGTATCTCCTGCTCCGCAACTACCCGATAACTCAGGAAGTGCACGCGCGCATCCGCGCGGAAATAGAGGACAAGAAGGCCCAAGCCGCCTCCATGAAAGAGCCTCTTGTCGAAGCCACTTGAGAGCGAGGCGAGGAGCAATCCCCTATCGTTATTCATTTCCTCTCCTCTCACAACAGATAACGCTTGCGTTGGAATCGCAACCCCTCATATAATGGAACGGTCCCGTAATTCCTCCCAACCAGACGGTTCGAACTCTCAATGAGGTCCGGTATGCAGAGAAAAGTCATCGTTGTCGGCGGCGGATTCGGCGGGCTCTCGATAGGCGCCATGCTGGCCAGGAAAGGCGTCGCCGTCACCCTGTTCGAGGCCGACACGGAACTCGGGGGCCGCGCCAAGTGCATCGAGAAGAACGGATACGTCGTTGATCTTGGTCTGCACGCCAACCGTTTCGGACACTCCGGCCCGGCGGCCAAGACGCTCGATCTGGTCGGCGAATCGCTTGTGTTCGCCAAGAAGAAAGACCGCACCTCATACGTCTATCAGGACGGCAAGCTGCTCAAGAGGCCGAGCGCGATCGAGGATTTCATGACGACCGAACTCGTGCCGGAGGAAAGCAGACCTGCGCTCTTGCAGACGGTCTTCGCCATGGTCGCCGAAGACCCGGCCGACTGGTACGACAAGACGCTCTTGCAGTTCGTGGAAAGGCACACTCAGGACGAACATGTCAAGCGATTCTTCCGGCTGCTCGGGTTCGCGATCATAGCGCCCGACATCGAAACGGCCTCCGCAGGGGAGGTCATCAGCTTCATCAAGAACGCGCAGATGGCCGAAGAGCCCGTGGCCGAACCGCGCGGCGGCGCGAAGCAGATTATCGAAAAGCTCGCGCGAGCAATGAAAACCGGCGGAGGAGAGATACGCGTCGGAACAAAAGTCGAGCGAATCGAGGTTCAGAACGGAAGGGCAATCGGCGTGCTTGAAGGCGGTCGGCTCCACACCGCAGACGCGGTCGTATTCACTCCGCCTGTTCAGCGCCTGTTCCAGTTCATCGACAAGAAGTACTTCCCGAATGATTTCGTTTCCTACGCTAAGAACCTGGAGCCGACCTCGGGCGTGAGCATTGACTTCGGCCTCTCGCAGCCGGTCGCCGAAATTGAGGGAAACATCATCTGCCTCGACCCCGTGGTGCTCGGGAGTTTCCCGTCGAATTACGACAAGACACTCGCGCCGACCGGCAAGCAGCTATCCACGTGGCTTATGGTCATCCCCTACAGGGATGCGAAGAAGGGGTCTGCGCTCCAGTCGGCGCTCGATTCGTTGCGCGAATTCATCCGAAGGCTCTATCCGACGTTCTTCGAGCATGTCGAATGGGAGAGACCGCTTGCGTATCTCATCCTCGACGGCGTGCATCTCAAGGTCGGGCAGACACGGGTGGACCGGCACGAGATACGGTCTCCGCATGTTGAGAACCTGTTCTTTGTGGGCGACACGGCAAAGGGCGACGGCTGCAGCGGCGATATCGCGTTCGATTCGGCAATCAAGGCCGCCCCTATGATTAGCGATTATTTGAAAAGCCTGAAGGAGTAACGTGATGAAGAAGATTCTCAGAGTCGACATGGCCAACCTCAAGTCGAGGCTTGGGGAGGTTCCGAAGAAATACGCCAACCTCGGCGGACGCGGGCTTACTTCCTCCATCATCAGCACAGAGGTTGATCCCGCGTGCTCGCCCCTCGGGCCATACAACAAGCTCGTGGCGGCGCCAGGGCTTCTCTCGGGAACCGGCGCGCCGTGCTCGGGGCGCCTGTCAGTCGGCGGGAAAAGCCCGCTTACGGGCGGCATCAAGGAGAGCAATGTCGGCGGCTCGGCCTCAGACAAGCTGGCGCGGCTCGGGATAGCGGCAATAGTGATCGAGGGCCAGCCCCAAGACGAGAGAATGTATATTCTGAAGATTGCGAAGGATCACTGTTCCATAGAAGACGCCGCTGACGTTGCCGGCCTGGGCAACTACGCCGCATGCGAGCGGCTTCATAAACGGTACGGCCCGAAGGTGTCCGTTATGTCGGTCGGCCAGGCGGGTGAGATGAAGCTTCCCGGCGCAAGCGTTGCCGTCACCGATATCGAGGGATTGCCCAACCGGCATGCGGGCCGGGGAGGAATGGGCGCCGTCATGGGCTCGCGCGGAGTCAAGGCGGTCGTGATCGACGACTCCGGCACGCACCCGGTCAAGCCAAGAGACAAGAGCGAATTCTCCAAAGCTTCACGCGAGATGTCCAAACTCCTGCGCGAGGGCGGCGGCTTTTTTGAACAACTCCGCAATTACGGCACGCCCGGCGGCATCCCGAACTTCAACGCCTTCGGCACGCTTCCAACCCGAAATTTCGCCGCAGGCTGTTATGAGGACGCAAGGAAGATCGACGGAGCCGCAATCATGGCGGTCGCAAGGACGCGCGGCGGCAGGCTGCATAGCTGCTCGCCGAGCTGCTCGATTCGATGCTCGATCATATACAACGACAAGGACGGCAAATTCCTGGTGGGCGGCCTGGAGTACGAGACGGTCGCAATGCTCGGCTCGAACCTGCTCATCAACGACATTGACGCCATCGCGCATATGAACCGGCTTCTCAATGACTGCGGGCTTGACACCATCGAGACCGGCGCCGCGCTGGGCGTGGCGATGGAGTCGGGCTACATCAAGTTCGGCGACAGCGAGAGCGCGATCGAACTGATCCAGGAAGTCGCGAAGGGAACGGCGCGAGGCCGCATGATCGGCAGCGGCGTCGTCGTTACCGGAAAGCTCCTCGGAGTGAAGCGCGTGCCGGCTGTCAAGGGACAGGCGATTCCGGCACATCATCCCCAGAGCAACAAGATCGTCGGCGTCACCTACTCCACCAGTCCGATGGGCGCCGACCACACCGCCGGCATCATGTATGACAACACGATACACAGCCCCGAGGGAAAAGTTGAAAAGTCGCGCGCGCTCCAGATACAGATGGGATACATAGATTCGCTCGGCATGTGCATGTTCTCATCGAGGGGATGTCCCGGCTATAACGATTTCCTGACGCGCCTGCTGACCGCTCTGAATGGCAAGCCTTATGCCGAGGCCGACCTCATCGAGCTGGGCAAAAGCACACTCCGCGCCGAACTTGATTTCAACCGGCGCGCGGGCTTCACCCCGGCCCATGACCGCCTGCCGGAGTTCATGCGGGAACAGAGAATCAAGCCGCACGACCTCGTTTTTGACGTGCCGCAAGAAGAGATAGACTCGCTTTATGAGGGCGTCTAAGAACGTGAAAAAGGCGTGTGCGAATGAATCGGGGTAAGTTATCGGTCATCCTGATCCTGTTCTTCCTTGCGGCAATGGGCGCGCTCTGGGCCTTCCGTTTCTTCGGCCCTCGTCCAAAACCGAACATCCTGTTGATCACCTTGGATACGGTGCGTTGGGACCGAATCTCATGTTACGGTCAGGCCAAGAACACCACGCCCACCATCGATAAGCTTGCCGCCGAGGGAGTCAGATATCAGCGCGCCATCACGCCGGCCTCCTGGACGCTTCCCGCGCATGCATCCATGTTCACCGGAGTTCTGCCTTCGCGTCACGGCGCCCATTATGTGACAAATGATGCCAATGCAGGCGCCGGTCTGTTTCAGGCAAACAAGATGGACGCGGAATTGCCCACGCTCGCGGAGGAATTGAAAAAGGCAGGCTATGGAACCGGCGCTGTCATAAGCGGGCCGCTCCTGCACTCCCGGTTCGGGACCAATAAGGGGTTCGACTATTACGACGACAAGAACCTCTTCAGCGCGAAAAAATCTGAGTTTCATCGGCGCGCCCATGAGACGACCGACCTGGCCGTTCAATGGCTCAGGCGCCACTTGGTTGAATTCTCCGAGAAGCCGTTCTTCCTGTTCCTCAATTACTATGACGCCCATAGCCCATACACGCCCCCCGAGCCGTGGGGCGATCCCACAATCCCGCTGGAGCTCTGCTCCAGCAATAGCGGTCGCTATGACGACGTGCTTAAGGCGAACCGTGACTTGACCGGGGAAGAGCATCGCCTGCTTCTTCTGCAATATGACGGTGAGATCGGGTTCGTTGACAGTCAGATCAAACGGCTCTTCTCGGAAATGAAAAGGCTTGGTGTGTACGATTCGACTCTGATTGTCGTAACATCGGACCACGGTGAAAGCTTCGGAGAACACCGGCTGCTCGGCCATGGGAGAGCATTGTACGAGGAGTTGATCCGGGTGCCTCTGATCATAAAGTATCCCCTGAAAGACAAGAAAATCGGGGTGGTGAAAGAGCGAGTGTCGCTCCTGAGCCTCATGCCCACTCTCCTGGAATATATTGGACACCCTGTCCCCAAGACGGTTGCGTCCGGCACGCTGCATGACAAGGAACAGGTCCTGATTGCAGAGATCTTTCGAGATGTGGGCTGGATCGTTGCATACGGCGCTCGTTTCGACCGGGACCTCAAGGCCATCTATGATGGGGACTACAAACTTATTTGGAGCTCGACAGGCCAACACGAACTGTACAACATCGAGGCCGATCCGGATGAGAGCAGAGACCTTCGAGAAGACTTGCCCAAGATGGCAAGCCGTCTCCAATCACAAGCGTTGAGTATCGCACACGAGTCAAAACGACCTTCCACGACCGCTTCTCCGGAAATCGATGATGAAATGAAGGAGAGCCTGAAAGCGCTGGGATACATGCGATAGGCCCGTCCGCATTGCAGTGTAAGCTTTCAGCCTGCTATACCTGCCTCTTCCGGCTGCCGTAGTCTCCGAACGGGTTGTCACGCTCGCGCACTGCCTCGCGGAACCCAACCTCCTGCGCCCGACGAACGAAATCAAGCCCCTCCTGCGTGTGCCGCGCGATCCCATCAAACAGAGTGCCGAGCAGCCTGCTCGATGCAAATCCCATGTTCTCGACGGTCTGGTTTAAGAGCAGCTTCAGCATGACAAGCTGATTCGTCGGCACTTGAGCCATGCGCCTGGCCAGGGCAAAGGCATGTTCGTGCAATTGCTCGTCGGGAACGGTCTCGAGGATAAGGCCGATCTCTGACGCTTTGCTGGCTGGTATTTCGTCGCCTGTGAGCAGGTACCGCTTGGCCCGCTCCAGGCCCATCCGATACACCCACATCGCCGTGGTGGGCGTTCCCCACACTCGCGACGGCGGATATCCGAAGACCGCATCCTCGGCTGCGATGATGATGTCGGCGCACAAGACCATGTCGGTCCCGCCGCCAATGCACCAACCCTGCACCGCCGCGATTGTAGGCTTCCTCGCGTACCACAACTTCATGTAGGTATTGACAAACGTGGACATCACCTGCATGTCGGCGACGGAATCCCAGACGCGCCTTCCGGCTCCTGCATCCCCGCTCAACGATTGCTCGGCCTGGGCCGCCGTTGACCAGTCAAGCCCGTAGCCCGCGCAGAAGGCCCGGCCCTCCGCTTGCAGCAGGATGACCCTGACTTCGGAGTCGGCGTCGGCCTCGTCGATCGCGGCGGCGAGTTCATCACGAAGCTTCGGCGTGATCGTATTGTATTCCTGAGCGCGGCAAAGAATTATGGTGCGGACGCCGTCAGCGGTCTTCGTTCGTATCGTCTCCATCTGCTTTCTCCCTATCGGTACATTCGTCTCAAGATGTCACGGATTACTATACATCTAAGACCCGCGGAATTCCAAGACGAATGTTGAACACGGAAAGCGATTTCTGATATAGTTAGAGTGTCGGATAGCCACCCCAGTGACTACCGCCGTAAGCAAGAAAGTCCTCTCGCCCATCGCTCTCTCGGAGAGAATTCTATGCAGCCGGAACAAGAGGCGAAACAACAAAACCATCGCATGAAACGGCGCAGAAGAGTGGCCGTGACGATTCTTCTCTTGCTCGTGTGCGCCGCCGTCGTTGTGACCCTTCATTACTGGCGGCTGGCACAGATATACGTCAGCACCGACGATGCATACGTGCAAGGCCGCATCCATCTGATCAGCGCTCGCATAGCAGCCACCGTGACTGATATCCTGGTTGACGATAATCAACAGGTTGAAGAAGGCCAGCTTCTCGTTCGGCTCGACGCCGAGCCTTTCAAGGTGTCAGTCCGCGACGCCGAAGCCGCGCTTGAGATGGCGAAGAACGATGTGGCTCAGATGAAGGCAGCCGTCGAGGCGGCTCAGGCCCGCCTCGGACTTGCCAAGGCCACGCTGCAACAGGCCGAGCGTGACCTCGCGCGGGCCGAAACCCTCGTCAAGGACGGGGTCGCCTCCAAGGAAGCTCTGGACAAGGCGGTCACCAACCGAGACGTGGCCGCCGCCAGCGTCAGGGCCGCGCAGGAAGAACTGCATCGCGCGCGCGCAGCCCTGGGGACCACCCAGCCGGGCGGAGAGCATCCGTTGGTCCAGAAGAGACAGGCCGAACTCGAGCAGGCCAGGCTGAACCTGTCCTACACCGAAATCCTCTCGCCGGCCAAGGGACATGTTACCCGCAAGACGGTCGAGGTCGGCAATCGCATCCAGCCCGGACAACCGCTGATGTCGGTGGTCCCGCTCGATGACCTTTGGATCGTCGCGAACTACAAGGAAACCCAGCTTGAGCGGGTTAGGGTCGGCCAGCCGGTCGAGATCAAGGTTGACACCTATCCCGGTCTCAAACTGAAAGGAAGAGTCGAAAGCATCATGGCGGGCACCGGCGCCGTATTCTCGCTTTTCCCTCCCGAGAACGCGACCGGCAATTTCGTCAAAGTCGTCCAGCGCATCCCGGTGAAGATCGCGCTCGATGAATTGCCGAATCCGCACGTGCTCAGGGTCGGCATGTCCGTCATCCCCACAATCGATACGACCGTTCCAGGCCCGAGCCCAAAACCCTGAACTCTAAACTCTGAACCCTGAACCTGTTTCATGACCGACCGTCTGCATGTTAACAAATGGCTCATCGCAGCCACGGTGATGATCCCGACGATCATGGAGATCGTCGACATGAGCGTGGCTAACGTCGCCCTTGCGCATATACGCGGCAGCCTGAGCGCGGGCGTCGACGAAGTCACGTGGGTGCTCACCTCCTACCTCGTCTCGAACGCCATCATCATTCCCATCACAGGCTGGCTCGCGCGCACGTTCGGGCGCAAGAGATACCTCAGCTTCAGCATCGCGCTGTTCACGATCAGCTCGCTCATGTGCGGCAGCGCGCCCAACCTCGGCTCGCTCGTGTTCTTCCGCGTGCTGCAGGGCATCGGCGGAGGCGCCCTCCAGCCGCTTTCGCAGGCGATCCTGCTCGAGTCGTTCCCGCCGAAAGAACACGGAGTCGCCATGGCGGTGTTCGGCGTCGGGGTCATGTTCGGTCCTATCATCGGGCCGTTCATGGGAGGATATCTGACCGACCACTTGAGCTGGCGCTGGATATTCTACGTCAATATCCCGATCGGGATCATCGCGCTCACGATGGTCTACTTCTTCATCTATGACCCATCCTATCTAAGGCGGGCCCGCGAAAGGATAGACTATTGGGGTCTGGCTCTGCTGGTGGTCGGCATCGGGTGCCTGCAGATCGTGCTCGATAAGGGCGAGAGCGAAGACTGGTTCTCCTCGAACTTCATCGTCATTATGTCGGCGATATCCGCCGTTGCACTGACCTTCTTCCTCGTGGTCGAACTCACGACCGACAAGCCCGTGGTGAATCTCCGGGTGTTCAAGGACCGCTCGTTCGCTGCGGGCAATATCATGATGTTCGTTTCGTTCTTCTGCTTCTTTGGCAGCATCGTGCTGCTTCCTCTCTATCTCCAACTCTTGATGGGATACACCGCCACGCTCGCCGGAATGGCGCTGTCACCCGGCGGCATCGCCAGCCTCGTCTCGATGGCGATCGTGGGCCGCCTCATCGGAAGACATGACGCCCGGCACATCCTGGTTTTCGGCATAATCCTGGTAGGATATTCTTTTTACATGATGGCCCGCTTCAGTCTGTACGCCGATTATTACACGGTGCTGATGCCTCGTATCGTCCAGGGATTCGGCCTCGGATGCCTGTTCGTTCCGCTGACAACGCTCTCGCTCTCGCATATCCCGCGAGAAGAAATGGGCAATGCGGCAGGCATATTCAACCTGCTTCGAAACCTCGGCGGCAGCTTCGGCATCGCCTTCTCGGCTACGATGCTTTCGCGCAACACGCAGATCAATCAGAATTACCTCGTCGAACACGTGACGCCGACCGCTATCGGCTTCCAGCAGGCATTCCAATCGCTCAGGTTCAGGCTTCCGCAGCTTGGTGTGAACCCATCCGTTCTCGACGAGACCGCCTTCGGCGCCATCTACCGGGAAGTCCAGAGGCAGGCGCTGATGCTATCGTTCAACAATTCTTTCATGTATCTCTTCCTCATCTTCTTCATCGTTGTCCCACTTCTCTTTATGCTCCGCCGGGCGTACGGCGGCGATGCAGCGCCGGTTCATTGAACGCTTGAGCCGCCCCTCATGGCATAGGATTTGCTCCCAACCTATCTTGCAAATCTGAGCGCGAGCGTATACAATCAACCAAACTACTTCTCCAATTCTGTGCAGGAATCACCATAGGATTCAGGAGGCGGTTGTCAGAAAACCTCAATCCGGAGGGTCCCATGCGAAAGGTCAACCGATTGCCGAAGTTCCAAGCCGCATTAATGATCGCTGTGTTGATGGGACTTTTCCTTGCCGCGATTGCCACGCCCGGCTTCTGTCAGGTGGTCTGGGAGTCGGTCGGGCCTGAAGGCGGCGACATAAATGTCATCACCGTCGACCCACTGCAGACAGAAACGTTGTTCATCGCGGTGGAGGCCAACCGTATTTATCGCAGCGACGATTTCGGGACTTCATGGTCCCCCTTCGGCAATGGGCTTCCCGACATTGACGTGACCGATATCGTTATCGACCGCACCGTCGCACCCGGCGTCCTCTATGCCGGAACCGCAGGAGCGGGCGTCTTCAGACGCACTGAACCGGGTGTGGCCTGGCAGGCCGTAAACACTGGCCTCACCAACCCGAACATCGAAGCTCTCGTGCTCGACCCGACCAATCCCAACACCGTGTTCGCGGGGACCACGGCGGGCGTTTTCCTGACCCAGGATGCAGGCGCCACATGGATTCCTCGAAATGGCGCGGGCAACGTGCTCGCCGGTGTGCGCGTCACAGCGCTGGCCGCCGATGTGGCCTTCGCATCATTCTTTGCGGGAACGGCAGGCTCGGGCGCATTCAGGACGGACGACGCCGGCGCCACCTGGACCCCAATTAACGTCGGGCTTCCCAATGTCGCCATCCTCACGATAACCACCCTCGCAGTCGATCCCACCAATCCGACCACGGTCTTGCTCGGGACCGCCGACCAGGGCATCTTCATCAGTCTGGACCGGGGAGGCACGTGGGCGGCCTTTAACGAAGGGCTAACGACGTTCGCAACCTCAAACATTCGGGAAATCGTTGTCGAGCCGACGCAGGACGCGTTCTTCGCCGCGACCGAGGATGGGGTCTTCAGACGATTTTCCGGCGGGCCCTCCTGGACACCGTTGAGCAGCGGGCTGAGCGCTAGATTCACCGAGGCGGTCACGTTCGATCCGCTGGCGCCCAACACGCTCTATGCAGGAACCGTATTCTACGGGGTCTTCAAATCCACCGACGCCGGCGCCACCTGGGCTCGCTCAAACACCGGGCTCATCGCCACGCGCATCCGCGCCGTCAAGGTTGACCCACAGTCGTCCCTGATAGCTCACGCAGCCGGATTCGGGGGAGGCGTGCTCACCAGCGCAAACGGCGGAACCACGCCGACGGCGTGGGCGCCGAGCGGTCTCGACATAGACGAAACATTGGCGGTCGCACTCGCCATCGACCCGGCGGATAGCAACACGGTTTACGTGGGAACGGAGGACAGAGGCATTCTCATCAGCGGCGATAGGGCCGCAAGCTGGAACGACTTCAACCAGGGCCTGCCCGCAAACTCGGCGGTCACGGCGATTCTCATCGACCCCTCGAATAGCTCAGTGCTGTATGCCGTCGTTCCCGGAACCGGCGTGTTCAAACGCCAGCTTCCAGGGGTGTGGACACTTGCGAGCACGGGTCTGCCAAGTCCGGTCATCGTGACCGATCTGGCGATTAATCCCGCCAATACACAGGTTCTGCTTGCGACCACCGACGGCGACGGCGTATTCAGAACCGCAAACGCCGCAGCGACGTGGACTCCCGTTAACACCGGCCTGACCACCTTCTTCCTCTTGTCGGTTTCAATAGACCCGCTCAGAACGGCCATCGCTTATGTCGGCGGCAGCGGCGCCCGGATTTTCAGGAGCACTGACGGCGGCGTCACGTGGGCGGTCTCGGGAGTCGGGCTTCCCTCCGCGCCCGACGTCGAGGACATCGTGATAACGCGAGAAACGCCGCCCGTCATCTATGCGGGCCTGTTCGGAGATGGTGTGTTCAGAAGCTTGAACGAGGGCGGCGCGTGGAGTTCATTCAACGCAAACCTCACCAACTTTTTCATTAACGCTCTGGAGATCGACCCGCGCGATCCGCTGACCGTATTCGCCGCCACCGAGGCTGGCGGCATCTTTCGCACGACAAATGACGCTACCGTCATCCCAGGCGGAGATGGCGGCGGCGGCAGCGCGTCCTGTTTCATCGCGACCGCGGCCTTTGGAACACCTTTCGCCGAAGAAGTCAACGTGCTGAGAGAATTCAGAGACCGGCGACTGCTCACCAACTTGGCGGGTCGGGCATTTGTCAAGGCCTACTATCGGCTCAGCCCTCCTGTGGCAGGTCTCATTGCCGCGAACCCCTGGCTCGGCTGGCTGACCCGCGCCTGCTTGCGTCCCGTAGTGCTTCTCTGCCGCGTCTGGTTGGACTATCCGACTCAATCGGCTTTCCTCTTGTGGAGCATCCTGGGGTTCGGCATCGCAACTCTTGCTTTTCGACACAGCGGGGCTCGTGGGGCGCGATCTGAGGCCGTCTAGCGTGCCCCTACGGTTTCCGTTTCTCCCCAAATGAGGCGAAAAATTGCCTCATTTGGGGAATCTTGCCGACGAGGAGGATGCCTTTCTGTTTGCCTTATTATAGCGTAACCCATTGGTAATAAATATCTTGCATAATCTGTCCGCTTGTGGCATCGGGCTTGCTCCCTTGAGAGTGGATGAATTTGTCCAGTATACTGTGAAACATGAGAAGAGCCGATGTCCCCGTGCATCCTGGGTGCGGCGGCGTCAAGGTTGGTCTGCTACTTAAGAAGTTCGCTTTCATAATTTTCCTCTTTTTTGCCAGCCAATCCGACGCCCAGCCGCAGGCGACGCTGAAGCCTCATGAGCAAACGGCGCCCCTGAACCGTGAACTCCGTGTCACGCTTGAACTCGTGTGGAAGGGAGAAGCCGACCTTTACGATGTCCCTCAGCCCGACCTGTCGGAGCTGGAGGGCCTCGAAGTAGTCGCCCGAAACCTTTCCGCCGAACGAAGCGGCAATGAGAATCGGCTAAGGTATGAGTTCATGCTAAAACCCCTGAGAGAAGGCGAACTCGATCTGGGTCAGATGCGCGCGAACTATTATGAAAAAGGCGAGGACGCCCCGGTCTTGATCAGCCTCCCGCGAACCCCTGTCATTATCACCGGTCCTGAGCTGCTTGGCCGGACCGCCAAGGCGGCTATCGGCCTCGGGTTGGCGATGATTACGGCCGGGGTCGTCGGAATACGGATTTTCCGTTCAAGAAAGGCCTCCATCGCGAAAAAACGGCAGGATAGCGACGCCGCCGAGGCGACCCGCTCAAATCTTCTCGCGCGAGTCGAGCGCGCCCGCTCGCTCCTGATCGAAGGCAATCCCGCAGCATATTTTGAGACGCTGTGTGAGATCGCTTCGTCCGAGCCGTTGCGGGCGTCCTCGCAAAAGCTCGATGAACTGCTCGACTTGACGGAAACCGTGAAGTTCGGCAGCCATACTCCATCACCCGACGAAATCAGGTGGGCTGAGAAACAGGTGAGAGCGGCGATCTTGAAAGCCTTCCCGACTGTAGAAGGCCTCGAAAAGGATTGAACAACCCCGGAGGACCCATGAGCGAAGACATCCAGGTGATAACCCAGCGAGTGAAAGAACAGAGCAAATTCGTGCGCACGCTTATGTCGGAACTCTCAAAAGTCATAGTCGGACAGAAGTACATGATCGAGCGGCTGCTTGTGGGACTGCTCTCGAACGGGCACGTGTTGTTGGAGGGCGTTCCCGGCCTGGCTAAGACGACCGCCGTCCGCGTGCTGAGCGAATGCATCAACACCAGGTTCCAGCGCATCCAGTTTACGCCCGACCTCCTGCCCGCCGACCTGATCGGCACCCAGGTTTACAACCCAAGGGACGGTCAATTCACTGTAAAGAAGGGGCCTATTTTCGCCAATCTCATACTAGCGGACGAGATCAACCGCGCGCCCGCCAAGGTCCAGAGCGCCTTGCTTGAAGCCATGCAGGAGCGCCAGGTGACCATCGGCGAGACGACGTTCCCCCTCAACGAGCCGTTCCTGGTGCTCGCCACGCAGAACCCGATCGAGCAGGAAGGCACGTATCCGCTGCCCGAGGCGCAGGTGGACAGGTTCATGCTGAAACTTAAGATCACCTATCCCAACAAACAGGAAGAAAGAGAGATAATGGACCGCGTCGTCGTGGGTCGGGATTTCCATCTCGAGCCGGTCGTCTCTCCCGAGGATATCCTTGCCGCGCGAGAGGCGGTCAGCTCGGTCTACATTGATGAGAAGATTAAGGATTATATCTTGAACCTGGTCTTTGCGACACGTGAGCCGGCAAGCTTTGGCATGCCCGAACTCGACGGCCTCATCGAATACGGCGCTTCACCGCGCGCCTCGATCTATCTGACGCAGACCGCCAAGGCGTGCGCCTTCGTGCAGGGGCGGGGCTATGTCACGCCCCAGGATGTCAAGTCAATTGGAATGGACGTGCTGCGCCACAGGATCATCGTTTCCTATGAGGCTGAGGCCGAGGATATGACGTCCGAGGATATCATCAGGAAAATCTACGACCACATCGAGGTGCCCTGAGACCAGCCCAACCGCCTATGCTCTCGAAGGAAATCATAAAGAAAATCCGCCGAATCCAGATATCCACCTCGCGCACCGTCAATGACGTGCTCGCCGGGCAGTACCGCAGCGTGTTCAAGGGCAGGGGCATGGAATTCGCCGAAGTCCGGGAATACCAGGCGGGCGACGACGTCCGTTCGATTGATTGGAACGTCACGGCCAGAATGGGCCGGCTCTATGTCAAACAGTTCGCCGAGGAGCGCGAATTGACGGTGATGCTCCTCGTTGACGCATCCGGCTCGGGCCGTTTTGGCTCGCTCGAGCAAACGAAAAATGAGATTGCCGCCGAGATCGGCGCGCTCATGGCCTTCTCGGCCATCCGCAACAACGACAAGGTCGGCCTCATCATGTTCACGGACGGCGTCGAGCTGTTCATCGCCCCCAAGAAGGGAAGGTCACACGTCCTGCGGGTCATTCGCGAGATACTCTATTTCCAGCCCAAGGGCAAGGGCACCAATATCGCGGCGGCTATCGACTATCTTATGCGGGTCACCACGCGCCGCACGGTCGCGTTCTTGATTTCCGATTTTCTCGCCTCGGGTTACGAGAAACAGCTCCGCGTCGCCAACCAGCGCCACGACATCATCGCGCTAAGAATAACCGACCCTCGCGAGGTCGCATTGCCGTCGGTCGGCTTCATCCAACTGGAAGACCCCGAAACGGGCGCCGTCGCGATCGTGAACACGCGCGACCCGAATCTCAGGAGGCAATACGAGCGCGTGACCGCCAGGTACCTGGCAGAACAGGTAAGAGCGTTCCGCTCGATGAATGTAGACCATGTCGAAATCTGGACTAACTCGTCGTATATCGAGCCGCTCGTGAAATTCTTCAGGATGCGCGAGCGCAGGCTTGCCGCCGGGAAATAGAAGCCATGTCGAGTCAACCGGGAAAACGCTTCTCGCTCCTCGCCGCTCTTTGGGTAACGATACTTGCCGTCGCCTGCGCCGCCGACAGGCCCGCGGACCAGACCATCGCGGAGAGACCGCCCGCCGAGATTCGCGCCAATCTTGACAAAGCGGTCGTCAACCCCGGCGATATCGTCACGTTCACCCTGTCCGCCGACTACCGGGATGACATCTCGCTTGAGCTTCCGGAGATCGCCGACAAGTTTTCCGATTTCCGAATCGTCAATTCGGGCGTCTCGGACACGGTTCGCAAAGATGACAGGCTCACAAAGGAGCGATGGTACAAGCTCCAGGCCGATATGGCGGGGTCATATGTTATCGAACCCATCGAGATCAATTACACCCAGTCCGATGGAGAGAACGCCTCGATACAAACCCCCAGGCTGTTCCTCGAAGTCGAGTCGCTCCTTGCGAAAGAAGGCGAAGCCGCCGATATAAGAGACATCAAGCCGCCGTTGCCTGCCGCGCCATGGTATCGAATGTTCCTGATAGTCCTGGCGGCTCTCGTTCTGGTCGCCGCCTCGCTTCTTGGACTGCGAAAGCTGGTCGGGCGACTCAAGAGAGGAATCCGGGAGCACAGGATTGCCGCCAGGCCCGCTCACGAGGAAGCTTTCGAGGCGCTTGAACGACTGCTCGCGAAACGACTTATCGAACGCGGCCAGGCCCGTGAATTCTGCTTCGAACTTTCCGAGATTTTCCGACGATACATGCAGGCACGGTTCGGCTTCCCCGCCGTCGACCTGACGACCGATGAGATACTTCCCCGCATTGAGGGAGATGGCATCATCAACGACGACCTGAAACCCCTTGTGAGGGAGTTCCTCACCGAGACGGACCTGGTCAAATTCGCCAAACACCGGCCTTCGCGAGAGACGTTGCGAGAGTACCTGGAACAGACAAGGGCCTTCATAAATAAGACGAGCCCCGTCGCCACCTCAGCCGACGCGGGAGGTGACGCCTCATGAGTTCCTTCAGGTTCGAGGACCCCTGGGCAATCGCGCTCGCGATCGGATTGGCGCCCCTCCTGTTCATGCATTTCAAGCTGGGAAGGTCCGGCAGCGTCAGGTTTCCGACGCTTGCGCTGCTCCAGCAACTGGCCGGTTCGTCGCGTCGCTGGCCTTTTCACGTGCCGGTCGCTTTGCGCGCGCTCGCCTTCCTGTTGCTCGTCTTCGCGCTGGCGCGGCCTCAACTCGGGAACAAGAGCAGCGAAATCCTGAGCGAGGGCGTTGACATCATGCTCGCGATTGATACGTCGGGCACGATGGAGGCCCTCGACTTCATCGCCGGCGGGAAGCGGGTTTCCCGGCTCGAAGCTGTCAAGAAGGTGGTGAAGGAGTTCGTCAAAAGCCGCAAGAATGACCGAATAGGAATGGTTGTGTTCGGCACACACGCCTTTCTGCAATGTCCAATCACGCTCGACCATGGCGCGCTCCTCAGCTTCCTCGACAAAGCCAACGTCGGCATGGCGGGCGAATACACGGCAATCGGCTCGGCCATCGCCTTCAGTTCCAGCCGGCTGAAGGACCTGCCCGCAAAGCAGAAGGTCGTCATCCTGCTCACCGACGGCATCAACAACCGGGGCAAGATTTCTCCCGAGACCGCCGCCGATATAGCGCGGACACTTGGCATCAAGGTCTACACTATCGGCGTTGGCACAAAGGACAAAGCCCCGTTCAGAGTGAACACAATCCTCGGCGAACAGCTTCGGTTTGAATATGTCCCGCTTGATGAAGGGACCCTGAAAATGGTGGCCGAGAAAACGGGCGCTGAATATTTTCGGGCGACCGACACCGAGGCGCTCGATCGCATCTACAAACAGATCGACAAGATGGAAAAGACCGAAGTGACGGTCAAGGAATACACCGAATACTTCGAACTGTATCCCTGGCTGCTTCTTCCGGGCCTGGCGCTTGTCTCGCTCGAAATATTACTGAGAAATACGGCCTTGAAACAGATTCCATAGCATATGAGATTCGCGAACCCGCACCATATCTATCTGTTCCTTCTGCTGCCTGCAGTGGCACTGGCAATTCTTTACGGGATGTCCAGAAAAAAGAAGGACATGCTCCGGTTTGCGAGCGAGAGGATGCTGGACCAGATTCTTTCCGGACACAGCGTCCGAAGACGAAACATCAAGACAGGCATGCTTATCGGCGCCCTCTTTTTCCTCATACTTGCGCTCCTTGGACCCAGATGGGGCTTTCATTGGGAAGAGGTCAAGCGGCGAGGCGTTGATATCGTGATCGCGCTCGACACCTCCGACAGCATGCTCAGCCAGGATGTCAAGCCCAGCCGGCTCGAACGCTCAAAGCGAGAGGTATATGACCTCATAAAGATGCTGAAAGGCGACCGCGTCGGTCTGGTTGTGTTCTCTGGCGACGCGTTCCTCCAATGCCCCCTCACGCTCGATTACGGCGCATGTCTCATGTTCCTCGATTACATCAACACCGACATCGTGCCGCAGGAAGGGACAAACCTGGAGAGTGCGCTCAGAAAGGCCATTGGGGCCTTTGACGACACTGAGCGCAGTTCGAAAGCCATCATCCTCATCTCCGACGGCGGCAACCTGCAAGGCGACCCCATCGCCGCCGCTCGCGAAGCCAAGGAGAAAGGCATGAGAATCTACACGATCGGGGTCGGCAGAGAGGATGAAGCCGTGCCGATTCCTCTGGCGGGCGGCGGATTCAAGTACGACAACGGTCTCATGGTGACCACGAAGCTTGAAGACAAGGTTCTCCAGGATATCGCGCTCGCAGGCGAAGGCGTGTATGTGCGTTCGGTGACGGGGGACCTTGACCTCGAGAGCATCTATCTCGATGAAATCAACCAGAAGATGGAAAAACACGAACTCGAGACCACCCGCAGAAAACGATGGGAAGAACGTTACCAGTGGCCGCTCTTTCTGGCGGCAACCCTGCTTCTTGCCGAAGCGCTCATCGGCGAAAGGCAAAGACATGCGTCTGCATAGCGTCGTCGCCATAACCGGCTTGCTTCTTTTCGCGTCCGCCGCGTTCGCCGAGCCGCCCTCAGGTTCGGTGAGAGTCGGCAACTCGTTCTATTCTCAGGGAAAATACGAGGAGGCTCTCAAGGAATATGAGGCAGCCCAGGTCGAGTCGCCGGACGATGAGCGCATCATGTTCAACCTCGGAAACGCCCAGTACAAGCTCGGCAGACATGAGGAATCGCTGTCTCAATACCTAATGGCCGCCCGCAGCGAGGACTCCGCCACCATGGCCCGCAGCCACTATAACGCCGGGAACGCGCTCTACCGCATGGGACGACTCGAAGATGCAGCCGAGCAGTACCTCAGGACTCTTGAAATCGATCCCAACGACGAAGACGCGAAGTTCAACCTCGAGTTTGTGCGCAGTGAAATCCGCAGACGCATGAACGAGCAAAAGCAGCGCGAGCAGCAGAAAGAACAAGAGAAAAAGGGACAAGAGCAGGAACAACGAAGTTCTAACAAGGATAACCAGTCCGAAAAACAGGACGACCAACAAGGACAGCCCCGGCAGCCGGAGGACCAGGAACGCGCACGCGATAAGAGCCAGGACCCGCAGACCCAGCCACAGGAACAAATGCCTGAACAGTCCCAACAAGCCGGCGCTTCGGGACAGGAGCAACCGCAACACGCAGGCCAGGGCGCACAAGAGCAGCGCATGACCAGGGAGAACCTCAACCGATGGCTGAATATGATAGAGGCCGAAAGCGCGGAAAACATGAAAGAGTTCCTCAAACGGCAGCAACCGCCCACAGTCGTCACTTATCCCAAGGACTGGTGATGCCGCGCCTCTGGGCGATACTGTTTTGTTTTCTCAGGACAATTTGATACATTAGACGATGGAGTATCGGACACAGTGACAGAAACCATTGCCAAAAGGAAACTGCGTCTGGTCTGCGCCCTGCTTGCGACAGCGGCCCTCCTGCCCGCGTCTCGGATATTGGCTGCGGACGCAAGCCCAGGAATCGAACTCAGCCTGAGCCAACCGGAAATTCAATTGGGCGCGCAAGCCATCCTTAATGTGACTGTCACCGGCCAGGCCCTCAATTCGGACCCTATCCTGCCCGAGGTTGAGGGACTCGACATAGTCTTCCGGGGCCGGTCGCAGAACGTCCAGATAGTCAATATGAACGTGAGATCGTCCAAGATGTTCAGATACGTTGTGTTGCCCAGTAGAACAGGCCTCTTTACCATCGGACCCGCCCGCCTCGAGCACGGCGGAACGTCCTACGAGAGTAACACCGTCACCCTCAACGTCGTGGAAGCGCAGCAAACCCAATCCGCCAGCCCTGCCGGCTCGCAAGCCGTGCTTGTGGAGGCCGTCGTCAACAACCTCCGTCCTTATGTCGGTCAGCAGATTACCCTTCTGTTTCGATTCGCCCGAAAGCCCGACGCCCACATCCGAAACGCCGGATATACGCTCCCCGAACTGCCCGATTTCTGGACCGAAGGCGTGGAAAACAAGCGCGAATACACCCAGACAATAGAGGGACAAACATATCATGTCGCCGAGATAGCGGCGCCTCTGTTCCCAATCAGAGAGGGCGAGATCACCATAGACAGGATCATGCTGCGCTATGATGAACTGATTCCCGCGGACCGGTCGCCCTTCGAACCGCCGCTCTTCAAGGATCCGTTCGGCAGGAACCTGTTTGACGACGATTTCTTCAAGCTCTTCCGCACCGAGGACATCGTTCAGCGGACCGCGTACACAACGCCCATACGACTCACGGTGCGCCCTCTGCCGCTTGAGGGCAGGCCTGATGGATTCAAAGGCGGCGTCGGCAGTTTCAGCATGACCGCCCGCCTGAGCAAGGACGAAGTGAAGGCCGGGGAGTCAGTTACGCTCACACTTGTCCTCAGCGGCGAAGGCAATGTGAGAGACGTTCCAGATCCTGACCCTCAGATCGAGGGCGTGAAGACATATTCGGACACCCCCTCGATCAGTGTAAAAAATTACGATAACACGGTTGTCGGCGAAAAAGTATACCGCGTGGCCCTTGTACCCCAGCAACCGGGCGACGTAGCCGTTCCTAAACTGACCATCCCGTACTTCAATCCGGAGAATGAGCGCTACGAGATCGCTTCAGCAGGCCCCTTGACGTTGAAGGTGCGTCCCTCAGAAAGTGAAACGTTGCAAGTTGCGAGGTCGGCGGAAGAGACCGACCGCGCACGTTCCGACAACTCCGACATCCTCCCAATTCACGAACGAATCGGGCCCATCACTCACAACCGCCTCGCTCTGTGGCTTGGGCGCCTCAGGCCGGCCGCCTATCCGCTCCCCGCATTCCTCTACGCCGTCTGTTTCGCAATTGCCCGGCATAGAGAACGTTTGAAGACCGATACCGCCTACAGACGCTCCCGTCAAGCGGGAAAGACGGCGGAATCGCACATCCAGGCCGCGCGCGCGGCGCTCGATGGGAAAAGATGGAACGACGTGTTCGCCGAATGTTCCCGCGCAATCACCGATTATCTCGCCGACAAGTGCAACGTGCCCGCCGCGGGATTGACGCCCCCGGAGGTCGCCTCGGTGCTCGCCTCTTGCAGCGTTTCCCGGGATTTGTCTTCCGAAATCGTCAGTCTCCTGGAGGCATGCGACTTTAACCGCTTCGCCTCTTCTGCGAACAGCCCCGTCGTTGCGCGACAATTCATTGACAGGACGCTCCGGATAGTCGAACGCCTCGAGCAAGAGGAGGCTATCGGACAATGAAGGCTGTCTTATCCTTATTCATAATGTTCTTCCTGCTCGCAGGAGCGGCAATGGCCGCCGAAAGGAATTCGGCCACTGTGCCGGCCGCCGAAGTGGACAACGTCTTCGACATTGCAAACGAGGAATACAAGGCCGGCAACTATGAGGACGCCGTCAGGCTCTATGAAGGACTCCTCGCGGGCACAGAACTGAGGACGGCGGATATCTATTACAACCTTGGCAACGCCTATTTCAAGCTCGGCCAGTACGGAAACGCAACGGCGGCCTACAAGCGAGCCCTTCGCCTCACCCCCAGGGACAGGGACATCGAGGCAAACCTTCGCCTCGTTCAGAACGTCGCGAGGGACAAGATAGACCGGCCTAAGAGCACTGAGATGCTGCGCGAACTCCTGTTCTTCCATTACGGGTTGAGCCGAGCCGAGTCGGAAGCCGTCTTCCTGTGCGCGTATTCGATTACCGCGTCGCTGGCGTGCATCCACCTGTTCTGGAAACCCCGGGCGCTTCGATGGCTCCTCGGAGTGTCACTGCTGGTAACGGGCGCCTTTGGCGTCTCTACCGCGGCGCACGCATATCACGCCGCCAACCCGCGCGAGGCGGTAGTTATCGCGGAGGAAGCGCCGGTTCACACCGGCCCCGGCGAACGCTACCTGGTTTCGTTCAGCCTCCATGACGGCGCCGAACTCGAGGTGATCGCCCACGAGAACGGATGGTACCAGGTCGAACTGTCGGACGGCAGGCGCGGCTGGTTGAGAGAGTCACACGCCGGAATCATTTGACGATGGATTATCTCGATGAATTGAAAGATATCTTCTCGCGAAAGAGCGAGTCGAGCTACCCTCACGACGCGGCGCGCGCGCAGGTTCTGGGCGCGGTGAAGAGCTTCATCCAGGAGAAAAAGCGCGAAATCCACCGGATGCACTTCGAGGGCGCTTCCGGAGCCGCCGTCACCAATCGCTATACCTCCCTGGTCGATGCGCTGGTCAAATCGATTTACTCGATGGGGCTGACAAGCGGCCGCGAAACCGCCCCTCACGCGCTCGTTGCCCTCGGAGGATACGGCAGAAAGGAACTGTGCTTTTCCTCCGACATAGACATCATGTTTCTGCATGGTGGACGCCTGGACGGGGAGGCGCAGACGGCAAACGAACGCCTGCTGCACTTCCTCTGGGACCTCGGCTTCGAGGTCGGCCATAGCGTCCGCTCCCTTCGGGGGGCGCTCAGACTGGCTAAACAGGACGACACCATCCTCACTTCCATGCTCGAGTCCCGCCTGCTTGCGGGCGACAGCGCGACGTACGAAGCCTTTGCCCGGAAACTCTTCGCGCAGATAAAGGCGGCAGGCATCAAGCAGTTCATTCGACGCAAGGAACGGGAACGCCTCAGATCCTACCGTCAGGCAGGCCGCGAGGTGTATCATGACGAGCCCAATATCAAGGAAACCGCCGGCGGACTGCGCGACTATCATACCGGCGTGTGGATCGCGCTCGCACGATACGGGCTCAAATCGTGCCGCGATTTCTTCAATGCCGGATTGTTGGACGACGACAAGTTCCTCAAGCTCGAAAAAGCCCTTGATTTCATGTGGCGCGTCCGAAACCAACTGTTCTTCGAGGAAGGCCCTCACGACGACGCGCTCACCCTGGCTAGGCAGGAACGAATAGCCGAGGCTTTTGGATATCCCTCGACGCGCGGCGCGCTCGGCGTCGAACTGTTCATGCAGGACTACTACATCCACGCGAATGAACTCCACCGATTCTATGAGGAAATGCTCCGCCTGGGCGGACTGCCCGAAAAACGCAGGCGCGCACCCAAGTCCGCCAACGGCGGCAAGACGGAACGAGGCTTGAGAATTACCCGGCAACTCGTGTATGTGCCCGAGGAAGACTCCAACTGGTTCCGCGAGAATCCGACCCGCCTCATCGAGGTCATCTGGTATGCTCAGAGGCGCGGGCTGCAGCTAAGCGACAGCGCGGCATCCGCCATCCGCCGAAATCTCCATCTCATGGATGACAAATTCCGCATGTCGCCCGTCGCGCGGGACTATTTCATGGCGATCCTTTCCGACACGGCCCGCGTGGGGGCAACAGTGCGATTGATGAGCGACCTCGGCATTCTCGACCGTTACTTCCCAGAGTTCGCCGCCGTCAGGCACCTCGTGTGGTACGATGAGTTCCATCAATATCCGGTCGACGAGCATACGTTGCGCGCGCTCGAGAACCTGGCCGCCATCCCGCATCTGACCGAACTCGGGACCGACGCGCTCAAGAAAATCCTCAACGAGGTGCGCGCGCCCGAAATCCTCTCGCTCGCCATCTTTCTCCACGACCTGGGAAAGACGGAGCGCGGCTCTCACGTGGAGCACGGCATTCAGATAGCCGGCCAACTGGGTGAGCGCCTCGCCCTGAGCGAGACGCAGATGGAGACCCTTCAGTTCCTAATTCGCAATCATCTCACGATGACTCATCTGAGCCAGTACCGCGACCTCGACGACTCCGAGATAATACGTTCGTTCGCAGCCGAGGTCGGAACGGAAGAAAACCTCAACATGCTGTACCTGCTCACTTTCGCCGACCTCTACGCTGTCCGGCAAGGAGCATGGAACGACTGGAAATCCGCGCTGCTGTACCAACTGTACCACCGCACAAAACAACTGCTGGCGCTGCCCGCCGCCGTGGAGCGCGAACACGAAGAGTATTGGAACACGCCCAAGGCCAACGCCATCGCGGAATATCTGCCGCACCTCGAAAGCGGCTTCATCAAAAAACACCTCAAGCTCATGTCGCGGCGATACTTCGACAGTTTCCCGCCTCAGGAGATCGCCGAGCACATACAGATGGCCCTGTCGCTTCGCAGGGTGAATGGCGCCTTCAAGTGCGAGGAACTGCCGGCCTACTCCCTCTCGAAGGTGGTCGTCTGTGCAAAGGATAAACTCGGCCTCTTCGCCGAGATCGCGGGCTCGTTCGCCTCCCAGCAAGTGAGCGTCATGAGCGCCGCAGTCTTCACGCGCGCCGACGGAATAGCCATCGACACCTTTCACGTGCTGGACGAAGAGACCGACCAGCCGCTTTCCCCGACAAAATGGGAACTGGTGAGGGAAACCTTGCGTAAAGTGTTCCGGGGCGACCGCGATGTCGGCGTCCTCGTGCGGCAGGTGGAGCGCATCCCGCGAGTCGCCCGACGGACGATGTCCTCGCTTCGCCGCGAGGTGTTTTTTGATAACCACGTCTCGGCGACCCATACCGTCATAGACATCGAGGCGCCAGACCGGGTCGGCTTGCTGTACGATATCGCCTCCACCCTGTCGGCCCTGGGACTGAACATCTTCGTCGCAAAGATCGCAACCGATGTCCGGCAGGCCCGCGACGCCTTCTACGTCACCGACAGCGAAGGCAACAAGATTACGGACCCGTTGCGGATACGAGAAATCAGGGAAAGTATAGAAGGGGCGCTGGGCGGAATGAAAACCGCGTCGGCATCCGGCTCAAGTGAGGAAGCATTACCCGGAAGGAGAGTGAAAACAAAATGAAGCACGGAAAACCAGTAGTCTATCTCTCGTTCATTCTGACGGCCCTGATACTCGCGACCCCTGTCCAGGGGGCGCCGGTGGACAAGGCGCCGCTGCAGGAGATCGAGAAGGCGTTCGTCACAATAGCCGAGCGCGCGATTCCCTCCGTCGTCCATCTGACCACGGAAAGAATGCCCCTCAAAGGGCTCAAGGAGAAAATGGACGAGGACGAATTCCATAAAATCTTCCCGTTCCCCCATGTCGACCCTGACGAATTCAAGGCCTTGGCCGCGGGCTCCGGCCTGATCATGAGCAAGGATGGCTACATCCTCACCAATAACCATCTCGTCGAGAACTCCGGCAACATAAGCGTGAAGATCAGCGATTCCAACGGAACCAGGGGCAAGACGTATGAGGGGCGCGTCGTGGGGCGCGATCCGGCCACGGACCTCGCAGTCATCAAGATAGAGCCGGACGGGCCGCTTGCCGCCGCAACCCTTGGTGACTCCTCGACGCTCAAGGTCGGCCAGTGGGCCATCGCCATCGGCGACCCCTTCGGCTTCGAGAAGACTGTTACCGTCGGAGTCATCAGCGGCGTGGGCCGCTCGGGCTTCCTGGGACCGCTCAGGGACGTGCGCTATCAGGACTTCATTCAGACCGACGCCTCCATAAACCCCGGCAATTCCGGCGGACCCTTGCTCAATGTGAACGGTGAGGTGATCGGCATCAACACATTCATTCAGAGCGCCGGGAGCGGAATCGGATTCGCGATCCCCGTCAACATGGCGCGGGAGGTCTACGAGCAGATTCTCAAACACGGCGAGGTGATCCGTGGTTTCCTGGGCGTACAAATAGGCGACCTCAATGAGGGCCTCGCGGCCGCCTTAAAAGCGCCCGACCTCAAGGGCGCCCTCGTCATGGAGGTCATACCGGACAGCCCCGCCCACAAGGCAGGCCTCCGCCACGGTGACGTTGTCCGCAAACTCGATGACATGGAAATCGAAGACTCGAAGATGCTCCAGAACATTGTCTCCCATAAGAAGCCCGGTGACAAGGTGGACTTGCTTGTGCTCAGGCGAGGCGAGAAGAAAGAATTCGAGATCGAGTTGACGCAGTTCCGCGAACAAATGATCGCCGCGCAGCAACCCAAGGAGGAGAAAAACCTGCTTGGCATCGAAGTCCAGAGCGTCGAAGGAGAAAAGGGAGTCCTCGTCAGTACACTCGAGCCGGGCGGCGCCGCCGACAAAGGCGGGCTTATCGAGGGCGACATCATTCTTGAACTCAACATGGAAGAGATTAACTCCCCGGAAGATTTCAAGAAAGTCGTAAGTGAGCTTTCGCCCGGCGAGTGGATCAGCTTCTACATCAAGAGAAACGAACAGACGTTCTACAAGGCAGTTAAAATTCCTTCGGCGGCGAAATAAATGATTGAAGGAATGCAGTTGGGGCGCACACCCGATGTGCGCCCTTAATCCTTTGGCATCATTATAGTTAAGCGGGCACAAGAAGGGCCGGCCTTTCATCGAAAATTGAACCCTATAAGATGTTGTTGTTGATTTTTCCCAAAATATGGTATAATGCGCATTAAGGGGACTACCCGTAATCACGGCCGCCGGTCGTTCTTGGCCGCGAGAATCGTTGCGCTTGCTGCTCACGCCCCTGCAACGAGAAGCCCTGAGCTATTAGGTAGTCTCCAAAAGGGGGGGTTATATGTCTATCGGGAAGATTATTCGGAAAAGGCGACTGGAAATCGGCATGAGAGCAAATGAGTTGGCCGAACGAATCGGGGTCAGCCAGAGTTTCCTCAGCAACATCGAGAACGACTTGAAGGTGCCTCGATTCCTCCTGCTTCACAAGATCGCGCGCGAACTAAAGATGAGCTTGTCGGCTTTCGACGACATTGACGGCGAAGGCAGGTCTTACCTGGCAAAAGGCATCAAACCTTCCGGCCGCGAACTGGCGATTCTGCGCGACCCCGCATTCGCACCGATGTTTGAACGAGACGAGCTTGGCGCGCTGTCGGTCCTTGCAAAAAAAGAATTGGCGGAGTTTTACAGAGAAGTCAAGTCCATAGACGCGGAGAGAAGAACGCCGGACGGGTCGCTGAGTGATTAACGAGACCGAGAGGAAGCCCTATGTTCCATGAGACTCTGGAGAAACTGGAGAAGGAAAGCGATTTCGGCTTCAACAGGAGACCGCTCGGATACGGCGATTTCAAGAGAATCTGCAAGAGCCATCATGTCTACTTGAGGGAAAAACCGCTGCTCAGCGAACTCAAGGGCATCTTCACCTGGTACCACGAAAACCCCTATATCTGTATCAATACCAGGATTCCCGAAAAGGAAAGAACCTTCGTGGCCTTCTGCGAACTCGGGCATTTCTTCCTGCACAACAAGACCAATCACTTCTTCACCGCGACCCGGGATAAGTGGGAACTGGGCGAAATGGAGTACCAGACCCGAGTATTTGCGCATTTATGCATCATCCCTACCCAGGACCTGACTGATATCTTCAACCGCAGGAGGGCGGCGGGCAAGCAGATGGATTTTCGTTATCTCAGCGAACTGGCCGGGTTGTATCACACCACATTCCAGATTATCGACTCGCGGATGCGCATCTTTTACGACTATATACTCACGAACCCCGAAGCGGCGGCCGGGCAAGACTGGCAATTCAGTCGTCGCCCTTCATCATTCCAACCCACTTCTCAATGAGCGCCCCGTCCGCTTCCATCACGGTCGCGTCTTCATTCGCCCGAACGTAGTGCGCGCCTGTTTCCGTCTTCTTGCCAACTACCAACAAGACCGGCGTCTTCGCCTTCGCCTGCCAGAGCTTGATTGTTAAGACCGGTGACTCGAAGCCGTACTCCTTCGCTTCTTGCTTTGTTTCGACGCTCAAATACTTCAAGTCCGCCAAATCCCAAAGCAACTGGTCGATCTCATACGGCTCCGCCTTAAGGCCGCGTGGTACTTTCCATTCAATGTCTTTCCGGACGATTTCGGCCGGCTTCTCATCTCCCTTTGCGACCTCGATCTTTTCCACGTCGGCCGGCGTGAACCTGAGAACTGAGCGGTCCTTCAAATCCTGCGGCGTCGCGACCAGTTTGGCCGGCAAGTCTTGAGCAACCGAAACTATTTCGCCCGTTTCCGCGATTCTCGCGTATGCCGTCGGCTCGCCCTCGGCCTCGGCAAGAATGATTACCTCAGGCGCCTCGGTGTCCTTTTCCCAGACGCTCACTTGCACGGTCTGCTTCTCGAACGCAGGTCCCGCCTTCTTCGCTTCGTCCGCCGTAAGGAAGCGCGTTATCCTCGCCATCGCCAGTTCGGAGAGCAGGCTTTGGACACGGTCGTCATCCGCTGCGGCTGCCTCCGGCTCGGTCAGCTTCCACTCGCCCGGCTCGCCCTCCACTCGCTCGAGCATCACCTTGCCCGCGGGCGCATCAATTGCGAGTTTCTGCGCCTCCGCCATCCTGAACTTCGCAAGGCGCTTGTCCCGCCAATGAGACACATCGCCGGAAAGCTTGTTCATGATTTCCGCGTCGAGTTCGACAACCTGCCTCTTGTTGTCCCTTTGCGCATACACGAGCTTCGCATCCCGGCTCGTTTCGCCGAACGAGAGCGACCTGGTTTGATCATTCATGACCAGTTCAATCCTCGCCTGCGGCTCTTCCAGGCCGTACTGTTTCAAATCCTCCGCCTCTTCCTCCACGAATCTCTTGATGCGTCCGTACCTGACGGCGTCGAGCACGGAAGTTATCGCGCCGGTGTCGGCGCGGCGCTCTTCGGGAGATGCCATGCTCCAGTCGCCCTCAGGCGTCTTCTTGAAGGCAAACGCGCGGTCGTTGCGATAAATCCTCATCTCGTTGATATCGGGAATCGAAAAATCCAGCACCGTCTTGTCGCGCAGGTCGAACAGCGTGCGGTCGAGCTTCCCTTTAACCGATTGCGAGACAGTGAAAACCATGTCGTCGCCGGACCTCTTCACGTACAGGTTGGCCCCGTCCGCGGTGGAATCGCCCGTCAGGATTTCCCCGATTGTTCCCTTGTCGGAACTCACCCCGACCGAAACCGTCGGCTCGCTCAATCCAAAAGGCCCAAGGTCGGACTGGCTTCCGAGATCGCGTTCGTACCTGAGATTCGATATCGTGTCAAGCACCTGCTCGATGATGTTCTTGTCAGCGGGTCCGCTCACCGGCTCGATGACGGTCCAGGCATCGTGCTCCTTTCGAATCACGATTCTCTCGCCGGGTCTCTTGAGAGTCAGCTCCGTGACCCGGTCGGGCTCAAACGAGAGTACGAGCCTTTCCTTCTCTTCGGCCTCTTTCCGTGTTTCGGCGCCTCTATATTCGTACACGTAATAGGCGGCAGCCAGAACCACGAAAACGGCAAGGAAAACCAAGGTGCGTTTGTAACTCACGGATGCCTGCTCCTCCTCACGTATGCGCCGACTGCGGCCAGTAACGCGATGCCCGGCAGCGCCACCACCGACACGAGAAACAGGAGCCGGCCCTCGGCGACGGTCATGACCACGGGCGTGAACTTGCTCTCTTTCGGGGCGATGGCGACGAGCGCCTCCTCCCTGGCCAGCCAGTTGACGGTATTCATGAACAGATCGGCGTTTCCCGAAAGATTGATCCGGGCGTTGGTTGCAAAATCGGAATCGCCGTACACCACAAGGGCAGCCATGTTGGCTTTTTCGTCTTTTCCGGCGGCCTCAGCGGCGTCTATCTCCGACACGACGCCGAGCGTGATGGGCCCGGGCGTGTCCTCCTGGGGATTTAACGACACCTCTCCGTCCTGCGTCAATCTCGCCAGGTCAGTTTCCGCCCAACTGCCCTCTCCCGTCTTCGCGAGCCAGTTCGTGCGCACTCCTGCCTCTCCCTTTCCGGTCGAAACGGAGCGCGCGCCGGGGAAGAAGGTGATGATGTTGAAATTCCGTGTTATCGCGTGGTCGGAATACGTTGTGGGCACGGGCACGAGATAATCAGCCCCGAAAAGCCGGCTCAGCCTGTCCACCACATAATCGTCCCCCAGGACAATGCCGTATTTCGCCAGGAAAGGTTTCAACGAGGGCGCGGTTTCGGGGTCGATCAGCAGCAGAACTCTGCCGCCTTCCTTTATGTAGCTATCGAGCGCCGAAAGTTCCGGCTCAGTCAGGTCCGTCTTCGGCCCGGCCACAACCACCATGGCGCAGTCGGCCGGCACCTTTTCCTCGCGTATCAGCATGAGCTCGCGCGGCTCATAATTCTTGTTCTCCAGAAGCTCGCGCGCCAGGTTGAGTCCGGCGTCGTCCCGGTTATCAAGCGCATGTTCACCGTGGCCCGTCAGGAAGCAGACAACCTTTTTCTCGCCGCGGGTCACCTTGATAAGTGCGTTTGTTATGCGCTCCTCGGTGAATTCGGTGATCGTCTCTCTGCCCTTGGCGCCCTCGAAAATCGCCGCCATCGGCCCGTACCGTCCGATGTCCGCCTCGCGCGCGCGCACCGGGTTGAGGTCCGGGTCTATGATCTCGATTTCCATCTTATTTGACTGAAATTCGTATAGCTCGAACAAATCCCTGGCTTGCTCGTACGCCGGGCTGGCCTTTCGGATGAACGCCGTCACCTTGACCGGCTGCTCCAGTTCTTTCAACAGATTGACCGTCTGTTCCGACAGGCTATGGCGAGCGGTCTCCGTGAAGTCCTTGCGCCAGGCGTGGCGATAGGAAAATGCTTCGATCAGCGCCACGATGCCGAACGCGAGCGCAACCGCTATCGCAGTGTTTATGCCGTACCGTGTCGATGACCTGAATCGCGGACTCATCTTCACGCCTTTCCTTTCCACTTGATGACCTCGAGCGACCTGAGCGTCAAGAACATAAACAGCGCGGAGAAGTTCAGGTAATATACGAGGTCATGCGTGTCCAGCACGCCGCGTCCGAAATCCTCGATATGCTTGAAAAGCGAGAGATCGGTGAGGATGGCGTCATACGGCTCGGGAATCCGCGCTTCCGACGCCCCCAGAAGCCAGAACATGAGGAAGAATCCGTAGCTCACGGCCACCGCAACTATCTGGTTCTCCGTCATTGAGGAGATAAAAATGCCCAGCGCTACGAACGCCGCTCCGCTCAACAACAGACCGGCATAGCCCGTCGCCACACTGGCAATCTCGATGTCGGCGAATTTGGACGTCAGCAACGGATACGGCAGGGTAAGCGCGATCATGCAGACATACACAACGAAACACGCCAGAAATTTCGAGAGCGCCACCTCGATGTCGCGCACAGGATACGTGAGCAGCATCTCGACCGTACCCGTCTTCTTTTCCTCCGCCAGCGCCCGCATCGTCAGCATCGGGATCATCAACAGGGAGAGGAAATTCAGCGTGAACACCATCGGCTCCAGAACGTGCTCCGTCACATTCAGCTTGTAGTGTTCCATCAGATACGGGTTCCGCGATATCTCCATCGAGGCGTTGTAAAACGCCATGAAATTCAGGAAGAATATGAATCCCGAGATCAGCAGGAACACGGCGGTCACAACGTACGCCATCGGCGACTGGAAATACGAATGAAGCTCCTTGCGGGTCAACGTCCAGATGTTCCTCATCACTCCACCTCGGCTTCCCTGGCGGTGGCCTTTATGAATATTTCCTCCAGACTCGTCCGCTCGGCCCGAAGCTCCAGCAGACCCCAGCCGCGCTCCACAAGCAGCGCGGCCACCCGGGTCCTCGGATCGGACTCGCGCCCGTACTCAATCTCGAATGTCGCGGTGTCGTCCGTTCTCAACGCCTGACGAACGCGCTCGACGCCCTCGATCCCGCTCAGAGCCGACTGCACCTGGTCGGCCGGCCCCCGCGCGGTCACGGTCAGCTTCATCTGTTCACCCGTCTCGAGGCGGGCGAGCGAGTCCTTGGTAACGATACGGCCCTCGTTTATTATCGCCACGCTATCGCAGATCATGCTCACCTCAGGCAGAATGTGCGTGCTCAGGATAATCGTTCGTTTGCCCGCGAGGCTCTTGATCAGGTTCCTGATCTCGATTATCTGTTTCGGGTCGAGGCCGACCGTCGGCTCGTCGAGTATCAGCACCTCAGGGTCATTCAACAGAGCCTGCGCTATGCCCACCCGTTGCGTGAACCCGCGCGACAGCTTGCCGATGAGCCTGTCAGAAACCTCCGAAATGCCGCAACTCTCCTTCACCTGCTCGATCTTCGCCTTTCGGTCACCGGCCGGAACCCCCTTGAGCCGGGCGACGAAATCCAGATAGTAGTCAACGGTCATGTCGCGGTACAGCGGCACTCGTTCCGGAAGATAACCTATCCTTCTTCTGACCTCCAACGACTGGGTAAACACGTCGTAGCCTGCAACTCTTGCGCTTCCGCTCGTCGCCGGAATGAAACAGGTGAGTATCCGCATGGTGGTCGTCTTGCCCGCTCCATTGGGGCCAAGGAACCCGAGTATCTCACCGCGCTCGACTGAAAACGATACGTCGTTGATTGCCGGCATCTGTCCGTAATACTTCGTGAGGTTGCTGACTTCGATCATTTTCCGGCTCTCCCGCTCTCATTTAATTCGGGGACATGATGCTTCATCGTGTCCCCGATTAAATCACGTCACAGCTTCACAAACAAGGAGTCCTGCCCCCACCCTTGTCGGCGTAGGCGGAGGCAGGATTCACTCACCCTTATAGCACATTGCGGGCGGTTCTCGCCCCCTATCGGACTTCCCGTGTGTAGGGGCGCACGCCGTGCGCCCCACTTTCACCCGGGAACCTGCGATAGTCGATCTCTCTTAGTACATGCCGCCGCCCGGCATGCCGCCGCCCGGCATCCCTGCCGGTGGATGCTCTTTCTCGGGCACCTCGGTAACGAGGGCCTCGGTGGTCAGCAACAGACTGGCTATGCTGGAGGCGTTTTGAAGAGCGGTACGCGCCACTTTCGTCGGGTCAATGATGCCAGCCTTGTACATATCCACATACTCTTCACTGGCCACATCAAACCCGAACGAGCCCTTTTCCTTCTTCAGGCGCTCCACGACGACCGAGCCTTCGAGGCCGGCATTCGCCGAAAGCTGCCGTGCGGGCTCCTCGAGCGCGCGCTTCACGATCATCGCGCCAACACCCTCGTCGCCCTCCAGGGCAAGCTTGTCGAGGGCGGCCATGCATCTGAGCAGCGCAACGCCGCCGCCCGGGATGATGCCTTCTTCCACCGCCGCGCGGGTCGCATGCAGCGCGTCCTCGACGCGGGCCTTCTTCTCCTTCATCTCGGTCTCGGTTGCCGCGCCCACATTGATGACCGCCACGCCGCCGGCCAGCTTCGCCAGGCGCTCCTGCAGCTTCTCGCGGTCGTAGTCCGA
>CAZEBC010000023.1:0-33251 GCA_964510165.1 uncultured bacterium | reverse complement strand
AAAACCGCGCACGGTAGTAATATAAGCCCGAACGCGAGTGCAGCTCGCGCGCGGTGTAGGTGAAGCCGAAGTCGAGAGTGGGTCCCGGCTGGCTGAGTATATTGCCGTAGGCGTCGTATTCGTAGCTCTTGACCACATTCCGGCTCGCGTCCGTTATCTGAGTAACGCTGCCAAGATGATTCTTGTGGTAATAATAGTTCGCATTGTTGTAGCGGGCTATTAAGGGGTCATCGATCCCCGGGCCGTGTGTGAAGCCCACTTGGAGTTGCCCGGTCGCCGACACCTCCGCCAGCAAGTCCAGCCCGTCGTACACGCAGTTCCGCAGACTGGTCACCTGCCCC
Source organism: uncultured bacterium (assembly GCA_964510165.1). GTDB lineage: Bacteria > Abyssobacteria > SURF-5 > SURF-5 > SURF-5 > CAZEBC01. The sequence goes on along the minus strand of CAZEBC010000023.1, from coordinate 32,910 downwards.
TGCGTGTCCTTCTCGATCTTCCTGAGCCTGCGCCCCAAGGCGTCATACGAGAACTGCGTCGATCCGCTCGGATAGTTGATTTTCGCCAATCGGTTCTCGTAGTCATACTCAAATGTGGTCGTGACCTGCGTGGCCGTATCGGTCATCGAGGCGGTGTTCCCGTTCAGGTCATACGTGAACGTCGTGTGCGGATTCTGCTGCTGACCGACGGAGTAGATGTTCACGATCTGGTTCAACGCATTGAGCGTGTACAAATCCGACGTGCCGTCGGAACGGCTCACCCGGTTATCCGCCAGGTCATACCCGAAATTGTTCGTGTACTTGCTTGCGCCGCCGCTGTACAGCGCATGCTCGTTCGTAAGGCGGTACAGGTTGTCATATGTGTACTGCGTGTAGTCTCCGTTCGCGAGCGTGATCTGGGAGATCAGGTTCGAGTCGTGGTACTGATAGTCGAAGCTGGATATCGTGCCGCCGCTTTTCTTGTTCGCGAGATAGTCCAGCCTGTCGAGCCGGTCAAAGTCGAACTCCGCCCATGTCCCATTCGCGTTGTCAATGCGCGAGAGGTTGCCTGTGTACTGGTTGTACGTGTACTCCGTCACCAGATTGTTCGGGTTCGTGATTGTATCGAGCGCGTTCCATGCGTTGAGCGTGTACGTGAACTGTCCGAGCGCGGTGGTCATGTAATGGCGCTGGCCGCCCTCATAGTATTCGTAGCTGAGATGGTCCGCGCTGTCTATCGCTCCGCCGAGCGCGCCATTGGTGGATTCAAGCCGATTGATTACATCATAGCCGAAGCTCACGGTTCCGGTGGCGCTCTGCGCGGACGCGAGCATGCCATTCGGCTCGTAGGTAAATGTCACCGTGCTCGCGTCAGGATACGTTATCCGATACAGCCGGTTGTCGGAATCATATGTGTACTGCGTGGTCCGGCTCATCTGGTCGGTGCGCGTCTTGAGGCTGCCGACGGGATCCATATCATGGAAGGCGAGGAATCTGTGTCAGAACCGCACCTCGAAGGGTTCGCCTTCGTATTCGAAGATGATGCCGTGGCGCTGGATGACGAGGACTTTGGCGCCCTCGATAACATCGCCCTCATAGACGCGCTGCATATTGACGATTGCCTTCGGGTCCTTTGATTTCCAGGCGATCGCATTGATCTTGAGCTCCGGCCTCCCCTTCTCTCCCGGCTGCACCTGAAGTTCGGATTCAGGCGACATCTTTGGTGGGGCAGGTCGCGTTTCTTTCACAGGTTCCGCAATCGTTGAGGTCGTTCCACGCTCTGGAATCGAGACGGGTGCTTGTTCCTCGGGAGAGGGAATGTGCCGTTCATCTTCTATCGGAACGATGGGGACAGCCTCGGAAACCGCTATGGGAACGACTTTGGCAACAACCTCGCGACCCTGAACCGCTTCTTCAACCTGCACAACTTCTGCAACAGGCGGCTCCGGCAAGGGAGTCGGAGCGGCTGCCGCCGGCTGAGCAAGTTCCGGAGCAACTTCCGCGGGCGGCGCTTCTGGCGAGTTGACCAAGTTGGCGGGATTCTCGGCTGCATGCGTCCGGGCGAGAGCCATTTCTGTGTCCGTCTCGACCGGCGCGGGAGTGGACTTGAGATTGAAGTAAATGGTGCTCACAAACCAGCCGGTCGTAAACACACCGACGACCAGTATGATCCCGAGCAGGATTTTCGGCGCTCCCGCGAACCTTTGGGAGCCTGATTGGGCTTTAACGGCCCTTCGGCGAGTCGTGGAACCCCGCTCGTTTGCGACGGCCTGAGGTTTCTCCGCCTCGGCGGTCACTTGGGGCGTCGGAATTTGCTCAGTATCGGGAACAGAAGTCGGGTCTTCGCCTGTCCCTGCATCCGCAGGCTCGAGGCACGCGGCCTTCTGATCCTGAATTTTCCTCAAGGCATCAAGTATGATGCTCATATGGCTTCCCATCCAGCCTTGGCATTGAATATTGCTCGAGGCCGGCATAGAGCGCGAGTTTCGTCTTAGGTCCGACGATTCCATCCAGTAACAGGTCGTTCTCCTGCTGGAACTTGCGGACCGCCGCCTCGGTCGCCTCGTCGAATCTGCCGTTTACCGGCTCGGTGTACAGGCCCAAGTTCTGCAGACTGGTCTGGAGCCAGCTGACCTGCGCGCCCGAGTCGCCGGGCTTGATCACCTCGCCCACCAGCTCGAAATCAATCCAGAAAATGAAGGCGCGTCTGAGCCAGAATTCGTCAAGAAGCTGGACAGGCTCTTCGCTGTTCTGCTGGTCGGCATAGAGTATCCGGGCCGAGTCGGCGCTCACTCCGGTCAGGACAACGTAGCGCGGTCGGAACTCATGCGGGACGAACATCTCAAGCATGCAGGGAACATTGAGCCGGCGAAGTCCGTCGAAATTGGTCCACATTTCAGTGCAGCGCATTCCCTGGGAGAACGCAAGACTGTAAAGACTCTCGACATCTTCGACGCCCAGGTCGGGCTTTTTTCCCCACAGCGCCAAGAGATTCCGCACTGCATCCAGGCGCGATTCGGCATGACTTCTGGCCAGGAGCAGGTTCATCAACTCCTTCTTGTCTTCCTCGGTATAGGAGGAGCCTTGGGGGGAGACTGCCTCCGCGCCCTGTGCCAAGGTGATGCTTGCCGACAGGAGCGGCTCCGCCGGCGGCGCGTCGGCGACTTGCGCGGGTACGGCTTCCGTCGCTGGGGCGAGCGGAGGGTCGGGGATGAGCTCGGCGCGGCTCACCTGCGCCAGCTGTTCATCTTTTTGGAACGAGGCAAACGTGGTCATCGCGTACCAGCACATGACTGCCCCGAGCGTAGCCGAGAACGAATACATGAATATCCTGACGGAGGTTCTGTCGAAGGAAAGGCGTTGCCACAGAGAAAACCTCGACCCGGCGACCTCGCGAATGGCCTGCCTGACGACCTGCTTCGATATGGAATCTCTCTGCTCGGCGGCAAATGCGCCGAGCAGGGCGCGGTCGCAGACGACATTGATAAGTCGAGGTATCCCTCTGGAGAAACTGTAGATTTCTCTCAATGCGGCAGGCTCGAACGTGACCGCTTGCCCGTTGGCCGCGATTTCGAGCCGGTGCCGGATGTATTGGTAGGTCTCTTTCCGGCTTAACGGGTTGAGATGATACCGCGCGGTGACGCGTTGGTCAAGCTGTTTCAATTCGGGGCGGGCGAGCAGTTTCTTGAGTTCAGGCTGACCAATGAGGACTATCTGGATCAGCTTTTCCTTTTCGGTCTCGAGGTTTGAGAGCATCCGTATCTGTTCGAGGACGGCGGGGGTGAGGTTTTGCGCCTCGTCTATTATTAGCACCATGTTCTTGCCCCGCAGCCGTTCCTCGAGAAGAAACTGATTCAGCTCGTCGATCAACTCCTTCTTGGTCTGGCCGGTGGAGATAATGCCGAAATCCTCGTTGATCGATTTCAGCAATTCGATCTCGGAGAGGTTGGGATTGAATATAACGGCGCCCTCGGTGCGGTCATCAAGCTGATTGAGCAGGTATCGAAGGAGCGTGGTCTTGCCGGTGCCTATCTCGCCGGTAACCGCCACGAAACCGCCCCTCTCGCGGATGCCGTAGAGTAGGTGCGCGATGGCTTCCTGATGCCGGGCGCTGAGATACAGGTACTTGGGGTCCGGGGTGATATTGAATGGCTTTTCCTTGAAACCAAAGAAGGATTCGTACATGGCTCGTCCCGTGTTCTGCGCTCCCGATTGTAATCATTCTATCCGAATGCTCCGGCACAGTCAAGGTTGGCGAGCGACGGGCGCAGCACGCTGCGCCCCTACATACAACGAATTTGGTTGCGGCTAAGCCGCGCTTGAGAGGGTACGCGGTGCACCCATACAACGCGCAACGAAAAGCCCCTCACCCAACCCTCTCCCACCGGGAGAGGGTTGGGGTGACGGTAATACCTAGAAGCAGCCCAACTGACAATTGTGTATCTTGATTTTCAATGCGGTGGCCGCGTCGCCGACCTGCTTGCGAGGCAGTTTCAGTTTCTCGGCGATGGCGAACATCTCGGCGCAGGTTATCCGGTTGTCCTTTGCGCGACCGCGGATGGCCGCCTCAAGTTCCTTGTTTTGGATGGTCTCCTTGCCGGTAACGTTACCGAATTTCTCGACTTTCTCGTGCGTCATTGGTTCTCCTTCGGGCGCAGTATGCTGCGCCCCTACAACGAAATTGGCTGCGGCTGCTCCGCGCTATGAGGGTGCACGCCATGCGCCCTTACATTGTTTGTCGAGGTCCCGTTGTGGGACGCAGTCACGCCGCGGCGTGACGCCATCACAGATTTCCCTTTTGAAGTTTCTCGGCGATCTTGCGCAACTTGCTCACGGTGAACGCGCCGCAGATGGCAAGGTCCTCGGTATCGAGGATCGAATTGGCGGTCTTGTCGAACAGCACGTTCGCCTCGGGCGGGAACTCATCGTCACCCCGCCATACAATAACCGCCAGAGGGACCTTGGGAAAGACCGGCACACTGAGGCCGACGTCTCCGAAATCGAGCCGCTCGGCTCCCAGCGGCTGCGCTGCCGGAACGAGCAGTTCGGGCCGCTCGCCGAACGCATTCTTGAGCGGAATGAGCGTTCTGTTGGTGAAGGCGGCGATGTAGACATCGCCTCCCTCAAACTCGCGAAACGATATCCATTCGCCGGCAAGAGGGCGTTCATCAACGCCGACAAGGTAATGAAGAATCAAGACCGTGAGGAAAGGATACAATTCCGGTCCCGATTCGAAGAAGACTTTGCGCGCGCCGACATCCACAATGTAGCGGTCGGCCAGAAAGGGCACGATTATGCGGCCAGTGGAGTCGAGATGGAGCAACCCGTCCGATGCCGTCTTCGACAGGTCGGCCTCTGCCAGCTTGTCCCATGCCAACTCGAGCGCGGGTTCGTACTTGTTTTCAACGGGTCGTTTCAACCTTTTCGCTCTCCCTACGACTTCTTGGTGCGCCTGTTTGCGGCCGCTTCAAGCCCTTTCAGGTCGCGGACGACTATGCGGCCCCTTTGGAAATCTATCAAGCCCACGTCCCTGAAATGGTTGAGGGTGATGGTCGTCGTTTCGCGTGTCGAGCCGATGAGTCCGGCGAGGTCCTGATGAGTTATCTTCATCTCGATCACATGTTCGCCCGAGGGCGTTTTCTCCCCATGCTCCCGCGCAAAATCAACAATCAAGCTCGCGAGCCTTTGCGAGACATCCTTGAACACCATATCGGACAATTTCTGTTCGAGCGAGCGTATCCGCTCGCCCACGTGCTTGCCGAGAGCGGCGATGAGCGCGGGGTCTTCGGCCATGAATTTGGCCAGGTCGGCGCATCTGACGGCGAAAACCTCGGAGTCCTCGATGGCCGTGACAAGCGCGCTCTGAGGCCCCTGCTCGAAGAGGCACAGTTCTCCGAAGACATCACCCTTACCCAGCACGGCAAGCACCAATTCCTTGCCTTCGGGCGAGACCTGCGTCAGTTTGACCCGTCCGCTCAGGATGGCGTACAGTCTGGAACGCGGGTCGGACGGCATGTAGATTATTTGTCGTTCCGAGAACCGATGCAATGAAACATAGGGCGCCAACTGACGAAGGTCCTTGTCGCTGAGCTGGCTGAATATGTCGATCTCCCTGAGGAGATCAAGGTTCTCTTGGTCCATTGCCGGGTATTCGGTTCGCCTCAGATTCACGCAGACAGTCTACTTGTTAAATATATCACGGAAAGCGGCGATGGTCTTTTCGATGTCATCGGCGTCTATCTCGAGATGGGTGACCGCTCTGATGATCGTGAAGGATTCGGGGAGCACGAGAACTTGGCGCTCGCGCGCCTCGTTCATGATTTCGAGCGCGTTCCTGCCGGTCTCCGAGACATCGAAATAGACGATATTCGTCTCAACCGGCTGCATGATGACGCGGACTCCATCGAGCCGGTCGAGTCCCTCAGCCAGGCGTCCTGCGTTCTTGTGGTCTTCAGCGAGTCGCTCGATGTTATGGTCGAGCGCATAGAGGGCGGCAGCCGCCAGGATGCCGACTTGCCTCATTCCGCCGCCGAGCATCTTTCGGTACCGATGTGCGCGGGCGATGAACTCGGCGCCGCCGGCGAGGATCGAGCCGACGGGCGCTCCCAGTCCCTTCGAGAAACAGAACGAGAGCGAATCGACCTGTCGTGCGTATTCCTCCGGCGGCACGTCGGATGCGACACAGGCATTGAATAAGCGTGCGCCGTCCATATGGAGCTTGAGGCCGTAGTTGGTCGCGATGTCCCTGATCGCCTTCATTTTTTCGAGGGGAAACACCGATCCGCCGCCACGGTTGTGGGTGTTCTCGATCCAAATAAGGGCCGTGGGCGGAAAATGGACATCCGAGAATCGGATCGAGCGATCAACCTCTTCGGGTTCGAGGATTCCGCGATCGCCCTCGAGCACAAACGGCTGCACTCCGGCGAGCGCCGCCAGCCCACCGGCCTCATGATTAAGCACATGCGAGCCGCGCTCAAGTATTATCTCGTCACCGGGCCTGGCATGCGCGAGGAGAGATATCTGGTTTGCCATGGTGCCGGAGGGCACGAAGAGAGCGGATTCCTTGCCGAGCATCGCGGCGACGCGTTCCTGCAGGGCATTGACGGTGGGGTCCTCTCCGAAAACATCATCGCCGACCTCGGCCACAGCCATGGCGCGGCGCATGCCTTCGGACGGTTTGGTCACGGTGTCGCTTCGCAGGTCAATCATGTTTCTCCTCGGGGTGTGGTGTTTCGTTTCCGACAGCGTCCTGCCGCTCCTCTACCGAACGCTTGTGCTGCTTGAATCTCTCCCAGAGTTCATCCATTTCTTTCAAGGTTGCTTGCCGGACGGATTTGCCGGACTGAAGAAGTTGCGACTCTATGTATTTGAAGCGTTCGATGAATTTGTCGGTAGTTCGACTGAGGAGCGCCTCGGGATTCAATCCGATGAACCTGACCAGGTTGACGCATGAAAACAGGAGATCACCCAATTCCTCGGCGGCCGCATCAGGTTTGTCGGAGGCAAGCGCCTGCCGCAGTTCCTCAGTCTCTTCTTCGATCTTCTTTATTATATCATGCGGGTTAGACCAGTCGAAGCCGACGCCGGCCGCCGCCTTTTGGATATGTTCGGCTCGTTTGAGAGCGGAATAGAAATGGGGGACATTGTCCATGAGCGAGCCGGAGTCGCCGCGTTTCTCCTGCTCCTTGATTTTCTGCCACTGGTCGATTATCTCGCCGACCTGGCCGACGCGGCTCCTGCCAAAGACGTGCGGGTGACGCCGTATCATCTTGCTTTCGACCGTGCGCATGGCCCGCTCGGCGCTGAAATGGCCCGTTTGCTCGGCTATCACGGCAAGCATGAGGAGTATGAAGATGACATCGCCCCACTCCTCGGTGATCCCCTCATGGTCGCCCTTCTCGATCGCTTCGCCGAGTTCTGCGGCCTCACTGCCGAGATACGGGTACATGCTAGGCAACGTCTGTTTTCTGTCCCAAGGGCACCCGTGTTCGCCGCGCAAATACGCCGCCAGTTCATGAAGAGCTGCAAATGCGGCGGCCACGGGTGTATGAGGTCCGGTCGGATGATCGCTCATTGGCGGTCAAAAGCCCAAACGAAGAAACGTTTGTCGTTCAAGAAGAGCAGGGCAGGCGCGTGGGCCTGCCTCTACAACAATCACACATGGGCTGAAGAGAGAAGAGGGCTATGGTTCAAGACGGCACTTATCTTCAACGCACAGCCCCGATCGCTCATTCATAGTGTCCCGGCACTACAACTCGCTTTTCATACTTGGTGCCATCCGGCTCGGTGTAGACTCGAGTTTCCTCATGCTCAGGCACCCATCTGCGCCCTTGCGAGTCATGCTGGCCCTGGTACGTGTCTCCGCTCTGATAGTAATAGTAGTAGGTTCCACCCGGCGCTGGCGGCGGTGGTGGCGGCGGTGGTGGCGGCGGTGGCGGCGGTGGAGGTGGCGGTGGCTGAGCGCGGCTCTTGTCGATTTCATGTCCGATCAAGCCGCCCGAAAGCGCCCCTATTGCGCCACCTATCAAAGCGCCCTCTCCGCCATGTCCGGTCTGATGGCCAATGATGGCGCCGGTGCCGGCCCCTATTCCGCCTCCGAGCAGCGCCCCCTTTTCGGTAGTTGTACAACTGACCAGGATGCCCGCCAGGAACAAGGCGGCAAGCGTTAACAGTATCTTCCTTTTCATTATCTTTACCTCCCTTCAGGGGAATCAGAATATTTTATTACTGATATGCCTCGGTACCGACGGCACGAAGCACTTCTTCGACCGTCGTGCGTCCATCTCTGACTTTACGAAGGCCGTCTTCGAACAGGGAAATCATTCCGTCCTCTCGGGCCGCCTTGTTGAGCTCGTTGGTGCTAGCCTTGGCCGTTATGGCCGATCGCATTTTATCGCTCATCGAGAGCATCTCGAGTATGATCGTCCGACCCATGTACCCACTGTGGTTGCACCGGCTGCATCCCGAGCCTTTCAAGAGCCTGGTCTGTTCAGAGCCGAACCATTTCTTGAGCGTCTCGAGCATGTATTCTGGCGGTTGGTAAGCGACTCGGCATTTCGGGCATATGAGGCGCACCAGACGCTGAGCGACCACTGCCGTGATAGATGAAGATACAATGAACGGTTCGACACCCATGTCCAAGATTCGTGTTATCACTTCGCTCGCAGCGCCACTGTGCACCGATGTAAGCACCAGGTGCCCCGTAAGTCCAGCCCTCATAGCTATTTCGCACGTTTCCGGGTCCCGAATCTCCCCGACCATTATGACTTCCGGGTCTTGCCGGAGGACTGCCCGGAGGCATTCGGCAAACGTAAGGCCGAGTTTGCGTTTGACTTCCATCTGCGGAAACAAGCCAAAATTGACCTCGACGGGGTCCTCAATCGTGATGATGCTCGCGCACTCGCTCCGGACCTTGCTGAGCTTCTGAAGCGCCGCATAAAGCGTAGTGGTTTTTCCGCTTCCGGTCGGTCCGGCGACAATGATTGACCCCTGAAGGCTCATCAGCATTTCCTCGAATTTCTTCTGCGTTTCCGGATAGAAACCGAGTTTATCAATGTCGAAGATGAACCGCGTGGGATCAAATACTCTTACGACCGCTTTCTCGCCGTTAACGGTGGGAACCGTGCTTATCCTGAAGTCCACCCGCTTGTTTCCGATATCCGTCGAGATACGGCCGTCCTGCGGCTTGTTTTTCTCATGAGCATTCAAGTTTGCCATGACCTTCAGACGAGCGATAAGCCGTTCATGGTGTTCGGCGGGCAGCGTGAGCACATCCCGGAAAAAGCCGTCAATGCGGTATCTGATTCGCAGGATATCCTTATACGCCTCAAAATGGATATCGCTTGCCTTGTGTCGCGTGCCTTGCTCGATCACCACATCGACCACTTCGCTTATCTCCGCGTCTTCGTTTACGAGCCTGTGAATCAAAAGCCTCTGAATCTCGGAAAGCTCAAGTTTTCGGTCGATTACCGGCATCTTTTCTTCCTCTTGCTCTTTAGACAGGCGAATCAAACCACTTATTCAATTGTGTCCACCGCCTCGAAAACATTCTAACATATACCGAAGGCGATGTCAAAGTTGCAACTACTTTTGTTTCAAGTCTTTGGGACGATTCACAGGCAGATTTCGGACACGATTTCGTGCATGCCCCGCAGGCCGAGCGCCAGGTTATCGAAGGAAAGTTTTTCGTTATCACCGTGAATCGAGACAATGTCCTCCCGGCTGAGGATCACCGGATTAAATCCGTAGGCGGGAATGCCCTTGTTTCTCAAGTACCGTGAGTCTGTGCCGCCGGGCACCATCTGAGGAGAGACTACGCTGCCGGGGTGCATTGAGGAAATCACCCGCTCGACGGAGGCGAACAGTTCCGTATCTACGGGAGATTCGGTAGCGGCGTTGAATATCTCGAAATCGAGAGTCGCCTTGTCCGCGCCGACCCGCTGAAGTATCACTCGTTCGAGCCCTTCACGGTCCACTCCGGGAGTAATCCTGCAGTCAAGCATCAAGTCGCACGCATCCGGTATGATATTCACCTTCACTCCCCCTTTGATTACCGTGGGAGTTATCGTTGTCTGCACCATGACCTTGATGAAATCCTCTTTGACGAGGCGGAGGATCAATCGGCCGAGAAGGGGCTTGTCAATGAATTTCAGCAGGCGCGCCCTTGAATCCAATTTGGCGGCTGCTGCCGCGAACCGCCGAAACGTGTCCGTCACGGTTATCGGAGAACGATACCGTGAGAGAGTATGAATGGCCTTGGCCATGTGAAGGACAGCGTTGTCAGGATGCGGCAGAGAGCCGTGTCCGGAGCGTCCCTTCATGTGCATTCGCGCCCAACACATTCCCTTTTCCGCGTTCGCGCACAGGAACATGGCCTTGTCGTTCGTCTTCATGCCGACGCCGCCCTCGTTTAGCGCGAATTCAGCTCGAATCTTGTCGAAATGATTGTCAACGACCCAGCCAGCCCCATATTTGCCGCCGGTTTCCTCATCGGCGTTGGCCATGAAGATGATGTCCCTCTTGAGACGAGCGGCCCGCCGCTTCAGCAGGAACATGGACATGAGGTGCATGACGGTGAGGCCCTTAGTGTCGAGCGTTCCCCTGCCCCATATGAAACCGTCGCGGATTTCGCCCGAGAAGGGCGGAACAGTCCAGCGCGAGGGTTCGGCGTACACGACGTCAAGGTGGGACATCAGTAAGAGGGGCTTCTTGGAGCCATCGCCGCGCAGTCGAGCAATCACGTTTCCCCTGCGTGGCGCCGATTCGAGGACAACCGGTTCAATGCCTTCCTTCGAGCACAGGTTGGCAATGTATTGTACGCACTCGAGTTCGTTGCCGGGAGGGTTGGTGGTGTCGAACTTGATCAGGTTGACGAGACAGGCGGTAGCTTCTTTGGTTACGTCGTTCCAGTTGATCTCGTTCATGGGATGTCTCGCGCGGTATGGGGTCCTTAAAATTGGAGGGGCGGTTCGCGAACCGCCTTTACTGAAATATGGCTATTGTCCACCGGCCGCATGCTCATTTCAATTGGTCTCTGCCGAAGCCGAGAATATTCCGGGCGACAATGAGCATGTTGATCTGACCGGTTCCCTCAAAGATGTCGTTGATCTTGCAGTCGCGCATCCATTTCTCGAGCAGGTATTCGCGCGAATAACCGAGCGGACCCATCAGCTCGACTGCCTTCTGGCAGATGTGAGTGACGGCGAGCCCGGCCTTGGCCTTGGCCATCGAGGCCTCGAGGCTGTTGCGTTCGCGGCGGTCGAGCATCCATGAGGCGCGCCAGGTGAGCAGACGCGCGGCCTTGAGGTTGGCCTCCATGCTGTGCACGTCCCGCTCGACCGAGGTCATCCTGTACGGAGAGATTCCGTAACGAACTTCGATTCCCTGCTCGGCCAGTTTTTCTTTGACGAACTCGAGCGCGGCGCGGCCGATTCCGATGGCGCTTGCCGCAACGCCGGGGCGCGTGGCGTCGAAGGTGGCCATCACTCCCTTGAATCCCTTGGTGGTGTCGCGCTGCTGAACCTCTGGAGCGCCAAGAATGTTGTTAAGCGGAATCCTGCAGTCCTCGAACACGATCGTGGCGGTATCGGAGGCACGGATGCCGAGCTTGTGCTCGACCTTGGTGACGGTCATGCCGGGCGTGCCTTTTTCGACGACGAAGCTCTTGATGCCCGCGCGGCCTGCCGACTTGTCAATGGTCGCCCAGACGACCACCCATCCGTCGCTCTCCTGAGCGGCCATCTTGCCGCTGGTCACGAATATCTTCTCTCCGTTGAGCACCCAGGAGTCGCCGTCACGGACTGCGGAACAAGTGATGGCCGCCGTATCGGAGCCGGCGTTGGCTTCGGTGATGGCCATGGCGCCCCACTTGGGAGGACCTTCAGTGAACCGCGAGAAGAACCGCTTCTTCTGCTCGGGCGTGCCGACCGCGTTGATGGCGGCCCCGCCCAGTCCGATGCCGGGCCTGCACAGGCTGATGCCGGCGTCGCCCCATGAGCTCTCCTCGCGCAGGATGGCGCTCAAGACCATCGGCTGACCGCCAGCCCGTTTGAAACTCTCCTTCCTCGCCTGAGCGCGCTCTTCATCGGTCTGTTCAAGAGCCTTGAGCTGCTCGGCCATTTCCTTCTTGGTGTCCTCCCACATGAAATTGATGAAGTCCCACGGCTTCTCATGCTCTCGCTCATCGTATTCCCTTGCAATAGGGCGCATGTGTTTGGCGGCGAGAGCGCGCATCTTGTCCCGTTCAGCTACTATCCTTTCAGGCAGTTCGAAGTCTATCATTGCAGCTTCCTCCACGGGAGACGAGCGTCACACGGATCTCGGTTCTGGCGCGTATTATAATCGTTTCTGTACGGGAGTTTCAAGAGAAAAGTTTCGGCGGGGTGAGGCACAAATTGCGGACCCGGTTCAAGGCCCGTGCTTAAAAGTTGATGCGGGGGCCGCTCCGCGGAGCGGCCCCTACTGATAAATCACAGTTTGGGAAAAAAGTAGTTGACCTCGAAGCGGGCAGTCTCGGCGCTGTCGGAGCCGTGCACGATATTGTTCTGAATGCTCTCGCCCCAGAGCGCGCGGATCGTGCCCGGGGCCGCCTTCTTGGGATCGGTCGCTCCGTTGAGTTCGCGCACTCTATCAATCGCCCCCTCCCCGCTCCATGCCATGACTACGCACGGGCCGGAGGTCATGAACTCGATAAGTGAGGGGAAGAAGGGCCGCTCCTTGTGGACGGCGTAAAAGCCCTCGGCCTTCTTGCGGCTGAGTACGAGCCGCTGTATCGCCTCAAGGGTCAGCCCGGCCTCTTCATAACGCTGAATGGTTTTTCCGACGAGCCGTTTCTGGAAGCCGTCGGGCTTGACTATTGCGAGCGTGGTTTCTTTTTGTCCCTTGGCCAAGCGGAGCACCTCCCGTTATGCCTGTGAAAGCAAATCGTGGCGGGAACCTATCCCGCCACGCATTGCCTGTTTTCGCCTCACGCCTTGTTACGCCGCGTGGTCGTGGCTGGCGTGATAAGCCTTGATGTAGGAATCGCTGTAGATCGCCTTGCTCATCAGGAGTTCGGCGGTGATGAAGGCAGCCGCCATTTCCTTGTCGGCTGCGTCCATGATGGCGGCATCAAGCCCGTTCTGGATGGCCATGACCACCCAGGTGCGAGTGATGAGTTCTCTCTCGGCCGCGCCTTGCCCGAGGTTGCTCAGTCCGACGACGATGTGCGGCGGGGGACTGCTCAGGAGCCCGAACTGTTTGATGGCCTCGAGCACGATCTTGGACTGCTCTTGCGCGACGTTGATGGGCATCACGATCGGGTCAATGAAGAGCTTGTCCATGTCGATCCCGTGCTCCATCGCCTTGGCGGCGATAAGGGCCGCGATCTCGACGCGGGTGTCAATGTCCTTCGGGATTCCCTTCTCATTGATGGTGAGACCGATGATCGAGGCGTTGTGTTTTTTTGCGAGCTCGAAGTATTTGTCCAGCCTGTCCTCTTGCCCTTTAGTGGAGTTGATCAGGGCGGGGTTCTTGCAGACCTCGAGGGCGGCCTTCACGACCTCGAATTTGGGGCTGTCGATGCTGAGCGTTATGTTGGTCACTTCCTGCACGGTCTCGACAAGCCATAACATCGTTTCGAGGGGCTTGTCGGAGGCAGGGCCCACATTGATGTCGAGGGCGTTGGCGCCTGCTTTGACCTGGTCAAGCGCGACCTTGTGGATGATCGACTTATCTTTGGTCTGGATTCCCTTGCGAACATCCAGGAACATGCCGTTGAGTCTCTCGCCGATTACGAACATTCTCTCCTCCTTACGCGCATTCTCTCCGCGACCCTGTGGGCGCGTTGTTCGATTTTACGAGGTGAATTCTTTTATCAAAGCTTTGAAGCTCTTGACCGCGTCTGGATGACGCATGATGAATATCTCGCCGCCCGCCTGCAAGAGGGTGGCCGCGCACGTGGCTTCCCACAGCGGGCCTCTCTTGCTCAATGCGCCCCATGACGGAAACTCTTGCTCGGAGCCTTTGGCCTCTTTCGCGCGCCAGCTTTCCTGACCGACCGTGCAGATGACCGGCTGTGACAGCATGCGGTCGCCCGATAGGCCGGCGATCCGCCCGCGTTCCATGATGGAGTAGCTGTACTCCATGCCGTAGCCGAGCGCGCCGGTAGCCGGAAATATGACGATGTCCTCAAGTTTGAGGCCCATTTCGGAGATAAGGATGTTGACCTGCTTGGCAATATTGATGTCGAGCGGGGACTCGCCGATGATCTTGTGTCCGTCGGCCAGGCAAGAAGCGGTGAGCGTCTTGTAATTCTTCTCGACGGCCGTTCCCAACAGGCAGTTCTCGCCCTTGGCGGCCTCGCTCACGCGCGGCATCACGTTGTTATCCTTGTCGAAATCGCCGCTGCCCCAGATGATGAGGGGAACGCCGACCGCCTTGAGGACATCCTTCACCACACCCGCCGCTTCATCGGGGGAGCGGTTCCCGAAATCGGGGTGAATACCCTTCAGGGTAAGACATATCAGGTCCGCGCCATTCTCGACCGCCCGCTTCGCCCATTTTGCGGGATCGCCCCACACATCGGAATAGGCGTCGGCCAGGGGCGTCGGCCATTCCTGCGGCTTTATGTCCCATATCTCGATGGCGACCGCCGGGGGGTTCGGCCAGGCGCCTTCGAAGTTGAGATAAGGCAAAGTGTTGCTTCCGCCGACCGTGACCGTCTTCTCGCGAGTGCCTCCTTGCGCCTTTGTGGCGCCGAGAGTGACGGTATTCACCTTCGCAGTCCACTTTTCCACTACGCTTTCCATAAGCTCCTCCGTTTCTCAGTTTGGATACGAACGGTTCTCGAATCTTATGTGACTGACGGAAATAGCTCCAGATTGGTATGCGGCAGAAACAGGGCGGAGCTATATTCGTCCATAAACTGCAAGTTGCTGCTGAGGTCGATGTATGTCATTTTCTGCGCGATGTTTTCCACTTCTGCGAACGCCTCCCGCGAGAGAATCGCCAGTTTGGCGCCGCTGAGCGAACTGTTGCCGATGAATTTGACCTTCTCGAGCGGGATGTCGGGCAGAAGCCCGATGGCGACGGCGGCGGGCAAATCCAGGTAATTGCCGAAACCGCCCGCGATATACAGATGCTCAAGGTCGTCGAAACCGAGGTTCAGACTCTTGATGAGGACAGAGGCGCCCGCATAGACCGCCGCCTTTGAGCGCACCAGGTTATCAATGTCCGGCTGAGTGAGGACGATGTCTCGCCCGATGGCGGTCTCGTCGGCATACGCCAGCACGAATTCCACGCCGTCGTCGGTGCGCCTGAGCCGGCTGCATTCGCCCGGCTCGGCAAATCGGGCCATTCTGTCGACGATGCCTGCTCGTCTCAGTTCGGATATGACATCGATAAGGCCCGATCCGCAGATACCGCGCGGCTTCTCGTCCGCGATCACAACGACATCCACGACCTCGCCGCCATCGCTCACCTTCACCTTCTCGATAGCGCCGTGAGCGGCCCGCATGCCGAACTTGACTTCGCCGCCCTCGAAGGCCGGGCCTGCCGAGGCTGAGCAGCACACCATCCAGTCGCTGTTCCCAATGACGATCTCGCCATTGGTTCCCACGTCTATGAGCATGGACAGCTCCGGCGAGCGGTAAATGCCTGAGGCGAGCACGCCCGAGACAATATCGCCGCCCACGTAGCTGCTGACGCTCGGGACCGAATAGAGCAGTCCGCGCGGATTGATCTGTATGCCGACCTCGATGGCCCTGACCGGCGGGATATGCGTGGCCGCCGGAATATAAGGCTCGCGCCTGATATTGGTTGAGTCGAGGTCATGCAGAAAATGCATCATCGTTGTGTTGCCCGCGCAGAGGACACAGGAGACGTCCTGGATGTTCACGCCCGCGGCGCTGACGGTGTTGGTGATGAGCATGTTGATGTTGCCCACGATGGCCTCGTGCAGCCGCTCGCGTCCACCCACCTCTTCCTTGGCGTAGATGAGCCTGGTGATGACGTCCTCGCCGAACGCGATCTGCGAGTTGTACGTGGCGTCGGTCGCCAGGATTTTCGATGTCTTCAGATCGATAAGGTGCGCGACCACGGTAGTCGTGCCCACATCGACCGCCACGCCGCAATTCCTGTCCGAGGTGTCGCCCTCTTCTATCTCGATGATCTCGACCGTGCCGCCGCGCTGGCCCAGCGTGCAGGTGACCTTCCAATCGCCCCGCCTCAGAATCTGCGGGAGCCGGCGAATGTTTTTCAGGCCGGTCTGCATGATAGGGGCCTCGACATGCGCGCGAATGGAGCGGTACAGCCGGCTCAGGTCCGAGAGGCTGTCCTGAAGCGAAGGCGGCGGAATGTCGAGATAGTATTTTTGTGTGAGCGGGGAATGTTCGAACTCGTACTTGGCCAGGTCAACGCGAGCCAGCCCGCTGAATCGCTGGGCGTCCTCGTCGACGAGTATCTGCTTGCCCTCCATGCGCGACTCGATGGGAACTTCGACAACCAAGTCGCTTCGAGGATGGCTTGCGCAGGCGAGGACGTACCCGAGACGCACTTCCTCGCGCGAGAGCAACATATGCTGCTCTTCAAAGACCTGTCCTTCCTTGATGACGAGGCGGCACTTGCCGCAGATCATGTCGCCGCCGCACAGCGAGTGGACATACACACCCGCGCGCCGGGCGGCGTCAAGGAGCGTTTCATCGGAACTGGCGGCCGCCTCCTTGCCGTCGGGCAAGAATGTGATTTTGCACTGAGCCAAACTTCCTACGCGCTCCAGTTGGCTTTAAGGTATGAGGGAATGCCGGACGCTTCTTTCGGGCCGACGACCACTTCCCATCCGGTCTCCTCCTGGAGTTTTCCGCTTTCGACCGCGATCAGGCCGGGAATGACGATCTTCTTGTGCGGGGCCACTTTCTCGGCCTCGTACTTCTTCATAGCGGTCGAGATCTGGTCAGTGGTAAACTTCTCGGCCGCCCACGCGGTGAGCACCGAGGTTCCCTCGGTGTCAACCACGAGGATATTCGTCGGAACCTTCGAGCCTTCGACCTCGCCCTCAACGGTGTAGTAGGTGAGCGAGAAGTTCGTCGTCAGAAGCAGCGGCGACTTGGCCGTGGTTTCCCCGATCTTGTGGATTCCCGGCTCTACCTGCTGGGGTTTGCGAGGGTCGGTATAAATGTTCTGCCTGACCGTCAGAAGCGGCATGAGCTGCCACGGCTCAAAGGCGTCGGTCACCACGATGCTCGCGTATTTGGCGACAAAGGTCGCTGCCTTCAATATCTTGAGCAGCGGGTCTCCGTTGCCCATGACGCACGCGAGCTGGGGGTAGCCGAGCGGGCGGAAAGTCTTCTTTAGGGCGTAACGGCGCACTTTGGTCAGGTCCTCAAGGCTCTGCCGGATTCCCTTGGAACCGGAATCAAGCACGATCTCCTTCACGCCAAGCTTTGAGATTTTCTGAGTCAGTTCGGCGAGCGCTTCGAGGCCTTCAGCGCGCGCCACAACCGGACAGTTCTTTTCCTTCGCTAGAGCGACCACGGCCTCGTGGTTCGCGGAATTAGCGCCGCACAAGAGGGGCCGCTTATCACCGCATACCTCCAGCGCGGCCTTCAGGGCATCCGGCTTGTCGCTGCCGAGTATGAGCGCCATCGGGCATTTTTCGGCGACTATCTTAACAGCCTTCTGGAATTTGGCGGGGTCGCCCGAATCGTTCATGACGCACACCATGTCGACGGCTATCTTCGTGCCGACGCGCTCGAACAGGAGATGCACGATCTTGTCGGCGCGCGCCGCGATCTCCTGTTCCGACAGATTGTCGGAAACCGTGATGGCGATGCCGGTTGGATGATGAAACGATTCCTCGTGCCTGAACAGAACAGTCTCGTTTCCCAGCACCAGCTTGGCGTTGCCTGTACCTATCTCGACGCGTTGGATCGGGGGGGCTGAGGCGGCGCCCAGTTGCGCCTTGGCCTCCGCGGTCACATGGGGGCACTGGTCAATGGACGCCTGCTTCTGTGCCACTCGCATGGCAAACGCGAGGCAGGTTGGCGACTTACACTCTCCGCAGTTGGTTTTCGGTAACAGCTTGTAGATGTCAAGACCTGTCAGTGCCATCTAACCTCTCCTTTGATGTGCGGCAGACCATGGGCGTGTATCGCCCATGGTCTGTCTCTGATTAAGACCCGCAACCTGTCAGAAGTTAACTACAATATCGACGGCATAGTAAGCGCCGGATGGCCAACTTTTTCCAGGAACGGCAGCAAATCGGCCGCGTTGTCGCACACGGTTTCATCAGCGATCTTGCTCACAAAATCGTCGAGACCGAGTTCCTTGGCGCGCTTCTCGAGAGGCTCGCGGATGGTTTCCTTGAGGTCCTTCGGCATCCACACGATCCGCGCCAGGCCGCCGTCGGCCGAGATGAACTTCCTGCTGGTGAGGTACATCTTGCCCACTCCGAGGAAACCGGGGGTCTGGAGTCCGCCGCCTGTTGTGCTGGCGAGGGTTGAGAACGGCATCCCGCTGGGCGTCATACCCGCATATTCGCGGTTCACTACCATGACTCCGTTGGCCTCGGGCACGATCGCCACGATACACTCGAAGCAGCCGCAGGAGGTCATCGGGTCCACCATCATCGAGTAGGCGTTAAAGCGCTCGATCTTCTTGTTGGACTTGGCGTTGACGAACTTGTTGACGTTTTCCCATTGGCCTCTGACCGCGTCGATGACCTCGCCCTTCTCGATTGGCTGGTTCGGGCCGGTCGGATTGATCTCGAAGGCGGCCTTGCCGTCGAGCCAGTTGTAGGCGCCGCACAGCCCGAGCCGCTCGGGGCTGATTATGCACACGTGCGTGGGCGCGAACGACTGGCACAGCGTGCAGGAGTAGAAGGTGTCGACGCTCTCGTCCGTCATGCCAGCCACGCGCGCATCGCGCTCGGCATAGCTCTTTTTCGCTTCGGCGAGCAGCCTGGTCACGTCTTCCTTCTTGGTATATATGGTCACCTGCACCTTGTCGGCGATGGCCGGGAAATCCTGAAGCAGCTTGACATGAATGATATTGCCGAGATGCTTCAGACGGAATCCTTTGGCCTTGGCGTCCTTGCTCATGCGAATCCACACGATGTCGCGCTGGCCGACGTGCATGACGCCCATTGCTCCGTTGATGAGGTGGTGAATCTGGCGTTCCAGGATGGGCTCGAAGTCGCGCTGCATCTTGCGGCCTGCGACATCGACGATTATGCCGAGGTTCATCGCTTTGCCCTCGGGCACGGTGTCCAGGTCGTCGCCGACAAGCGTGATCTTGCCGTCTTCGACTTCGCTCAAGTCCTTCATCCGGAGCCACTCGAAGGCGGTCGAATTCTTGCCGCCGAATTCCACGGCAAGCTGTTCCTTGCGTACGCGCTCGCCCTCGAACGCCGCCGCGTAGTTGACCGGAATTGGAATCCTTTCGATCTTCACTTTCACGCCACGGGTCTGGATGCAGGTGGGCACGAGCTTTTCGTGGTCGAGCTCCCGTACGAGCGCCTCGAACAGGGTCACGCCGCTCGGGCGGATTTCGGGTATATTGGTGTCCGCGATGACGCAGAACCCCATGTTGATGGCGCCGGCGCCGACGGCGTAACGGCGGTCGGTCACCTCGCCGAACACGAGTCCGAACGCGAACACGCGGTCACGTGTGTACTCGAGGCATTTGATGAATTCGCCGCGCTTGTTGCCGCCGAAGGTGAGCGCGCCTCGGATTGCCCAGTTGAGCGCATAAATGCCCGATACAAGGTCCGGCCCCAGCGGAACGATGTAGGTGTCCCATCCGAGCTCAACCTTTTCCGCCTCGAGTTGCTGGCGCATGGTCGTGCCGTTGTTGTGGTCGCAAAGGAACACGAGGATGTTGCGCTGCTGCAATTCACGAACGACCTTGACGGCGATCTCATTGGTGGGCGCCGAACCGAGGATTGCCGCGAAACCGGGCATTCTGCCGTCCACGAGCTGAATGCCGAGCTGACGTAGAATTGTGTCGGAGATGAACCCCTGGTCGCCTTCGGCGGGGAGTTCTCCGCGCAGGTAGCGGAGCGCGGTTATCATCTCGGTCGAGAGCAGCGTGGCGATGCCGGCATCGAGCGTGGGCCCGAGATACGGCAGCCATACCTTCTCGCTGGGGACCGGCGGCAGAAGCTGCCGGGCGCGTTCCATGATCTTCTTTGCCTTGCCGAGCGTATTGACTTCCATTCCGAGCAGCGAGTACGCCATCGGCAAGTAAAACGCGGTTTCGGGGAATTCCAGCTTCTGGTCTTCCCCTTTTGCCTCTATGGCCTGCTTGAGGGCGGCTTCCGCTTCTTCCACCCACGAGTGCGCTCCGCGAATGGCCGCCGAAGCTACGATTTTTGACATGTCCTTACCTCCGTTAAGGGGATGAGATCACCGATCCTCAGATATCCAAAACATTTATCGCATCAAACGGGCATTCGGTGAAGCAATTGCCGCATTTTATGCACTTCTCTTTGTTTATCACGTGCGGGGTCTTCTTCGCCCCCGTAATCGCCTCGACCGGACACACCTTGATGCACATGCCGCACGCTTTGCAGAGTTCGGCATCAATCTCATATTGGATGCGACCGGTATGCCACTCGAGCGCGCCAGTCGGGCAGCCCGTCACGCATGCGGGCAGAAGCCCTTCCTTTTGCCGCTCGATGCATTGATCGCACTTGAGCACGATCTTGCCCGCGCGGTCCATCTGGAGCGCGCCGACAGGACAGGCCTCGATGCAAAGCCCGCAACCGGTGCATTTGCTTTCGTTGAGCAGCGTGGGCGCGTCCTGTCCGTTCTTGAAGAGAGCGCCCTCGGGGCACACCGCCACGCACGGCGGGTTCTCGCAGTGGCTGCACACCACCGGCACAACAACGCGTTTGGCTTTCTTCAGGCCGATCCGCGCCTCGGGCTGCGGGCTCTCACTGATTGCGAGAAAAAGATTCTTCGATTCCGAATGCACGACAGCGCACTGCAATTCGCAGGTCTTGCAGGCGGTGCAGAGCTTCGGTCGTACAACTGTACTTCCCGGCATGGGTTCACTCCTTGGCCAATTCGGGCCTTTCTATCACCGAAGGCGCCCGCCCCCCGGGAGGGCGGGCCGCCCCGAATCGTCCTTAGCTGCCCGCCGCTGCGGCAGCCCCTTTCTGCGCCTTCTTTTCAGCCTCGCCGTTGACGGGCGGATACATCATGGGCTTCAGTTTGAGCGCTTCGCGTTTCTTGTTCAGCACCTCGATTACCTTCTGAGCGGCCTTTTTCGGGTCGCCCTCGAAGATGAAGTGCGCACCAAAGTCCTTCTCCATCTCGCTGGAGAGGTACTCGAGCACCTTCTTGCTGCCGTGCACCTGGAACGGCGGGTTGAAGTGTGTTGTGATGCCCGAGGCAACAACGTACAGGCCGATGGAGGTTGCCTTTGTGCTCATCGCCTCGGGAGCGGAACCCGCTACTGGAAGCTGGCTCAGGTCCTTGCCGATGCCGCCTTCCTTCACCATCTCGATGCAGGCCGTCAGGATGCGAGAGTTGTCAACGCATGAGCCGACGTGGAGGACCGGCGGAATTCCGACGGCCTCGCAAATCTCCCTGAGCCCATTGCCGACATACTGGAGCGCCTCGCCCGGATCAAGATACCCGTGTTTCGAGAGGCATCCGGCCGAGCATCCCGTCGTCACGATCAGGACGTCGTGCTTCAGGAGTTCCTTCACGAACGTCAGGTGATTGTAGTCGTGCACCACCTTGGTGTTGTTGCAGCCGACCACTCCCACAACGCCGCGTAAACGGCCCTGGATGATGCCTTCATTGAGCGGCTTGAACGACGGCCTGAACTTGCCGCCCAGATGATAGAACACGTTGTCGGTCGTGAATCCGGCAACGAGGTCGTTCGTTTCCTTGGGTATCTGCACCCGCTTGCGGTCGCGCTTTGCGTAGTTCTCGATGGCCTCGGTGACGATCTGCTTCGCGATATCGACCGCCTTTTCTTCCTTGAATTCGTAGTGGAGGGCCCCCGGAATCCGTGCCTTCTTGCTCGTGGTGATGAGTTTTGTGTGGAAACAGGGCGCAACCTGGCTCAGGCCGGGCATGATGCACTGCACATCAACCACCATCGCCTCGACCGCGCCCGTGATTATTGCGAGTTCCTGCTGCAGGTAATTGCCTGCAAGCGGCGCACCCTGCCGCATCAGTATCTCGTTCGCGGTGCAGCAGATTCCCGCAACCACGACGTCCTCGGCGCCCTTTTGCTTGGCGAGCTCCTTCATTTCGGAACTGCGGGCCACCTTTACGATCATCTCGGAGAGCGTTGGCTCGTGGCCGTGCACAACGATGTTGACCGTATTCTCGCCGAGCACGCCGAGGTTGGCCTTCGAGCGAATCGGGGTCGGACTGCCAAACTGGATATCGGTGAGGTCGGTCGCGATCATCGAGCCGCCCCATCCGTCGCCCAGGCCGGCCTTGA
This sequence comes from uncultured bacterium, assembly GCA_964510165.1. GTDB lineage: Bacteria > Abyssobacteria > SURF-5 > SURF-5 > SURF-5 > CAZEBC01. Next base: position 10,473 of record CAZEBC010000023.1, on the reverse strand, counting down.
TCGCGTGCATCAACAGGTTTCGATAATCGGCGTCCATGCCCATGTGCACCATGTGCATCAGTTCGACGATCTCGCGGTCAATCCCGCGCGGCATGACCTTCAGCTTGCGCCAGCGCTCCTTCTGCTTTTCGGGAGCGCGCTGCGCCATCAGGAGTTCGCCTTCCTGCTGGCCGAACTGTCCGAGGCAGACATGGGCGACCTCGGCGGCGATCTTCTTCTCGTCGCCGCTCGAGGTGTCAATGCCGAGTTCCTGCGCAAGCGCAAACAATCTCTGAACATCCTTGATCTCATACCCTTGCGTCTTGCCCTTGGCGGTCATATACAGATTGTGGGCTACGTCGCGGCCATGGTCGGAGTGGGCTGCGGCGCCCGAGCAGGTCGCGCGCGCGATATTTCGCGCCACGATCCCGTCGGCGTCTATGCCGCATGCGCCGTACTGAGCGCCCTTGCCGAAGGGATCGACCCTGCAGGGCCCCATGTAGCATTGCTGGCAGCACACGCCAAGCTCGCCGAACCCGCAGCGCGGGTCCTGCATGTCGGAGCGCTCGAAAGCGGTGCATACATTCTCGCACTTCGCCTTCTCCATCATCTCCAACGTGGCCTTATCTACAGACTTTTCTTTCATGTGACTCTCCTTGCGATGATGTCAGCCGGGGTAGCCAGAAAAACTTCGAGACGGGCCGAAAACGACACATCCAGTATACCAGATTTGACTGGCGGCATCAACCCTCCCATGACCTTTCTGACTAAATGTTGTAACGTGGACATAAATCAATTACGGCCTTGGCAGAAGGCCGGCGCGCTCGACGATCTCGGGAACTATTTCCTCCCATTCGACTGCCATGATGTGCACGCCCCGTATGCCTTCTATCTGTCTCACCTCATTTATCAACTCGACCACGAAGTTTACTCCTTCCTGCTTCGGGTCGCTTGCTCCCTTCATTCGTTCGACGAGGCTGTCAGGGATGGACATGCCTGCCACGTTGTTCTTCATGTATTCGAGCACCTTGGGCGACTTGATCGGCATCACTCCCGCGAGGATGTACAGCTTCTCGTGGACGCCCATGTCCACGACCTCTTTCATCCATTCCTTGAATCTGGGCACGTCGAAGATGCACTGGGTCTGGATGAAATCGGCGCCCGCGTTGAGCTTCTTCTTCAGCCGGATCGCCCTGAACTCGTAGGGATGTGCGAACGGATTCTCGGCGGCCCCAAGGAACATCTTGGGCTCGACGACCGGGGCCTTCTTGGTGTTGCGGATTTCCTCTCCGTTCTGAAAGACCTTGTTGTCGCGCATGTTCCTGAACATCTGCAGGAGCTGAAGCGAATCGAGGTCGAACACGTTCTTCGAAGTCGGATGGTTGCCGAATTTCTGGTGGTCGCCCGTCAGACAGAGCACGTTCCGGATGCCGAGCGCATAGGCGCCGAGGATGTCGCTCTGCATGGCGATGCGGTTGCGGTCGCGGCAGACCATCTGCATGATCGGCTCCAGGCCCTTGTCAACGACGAGCTTGGCGGCCCCAATGCTGGACATGCGCACAATCGCCGTCTGGTTGTCGGTTATGTTGACGGCATCGACCTTCCCCTTCAGGATGCCAACCTTCTTGTAAATCGCCTCGGAGTCGGCGCTCTTGGGGGGGCCGAGTTCGGCCGTGGCCGCGAATTTGCCCTCGCTGAGGATTCGTTCGAGATTGCTGCCCGCCTTCATATCATCACGTCCTCCCTGACGACCTTGCGCGGTCCGCCGTCGCGGCTGGTGGTCCAATCCTTGGCGGGAATGACCTGCTCGAGCTTCTCGAGCTGCCCCAGCTTCGCCATGCGGTCGTAGATAAGCTGCCACCCGCAATCCACGTCGGGAGATATCTCGCATTTGCCGTTCTGCGATCCGCCGCACGGGCCGTTGAGGAGCGACTTCGAGCAGCGGGCTATCGGGCAGATGCCGCCTGTCATATGCAGCACGCAGTTGCCGCACTGGGCGCAGCGCTCGGTCCACAGGCCCACCTTCTCGGTAACCCCGATGAAGTTTGTGTTGATCGCGGGGAGCAACGGCTTGTTCGAGTAAAGCTCAGCCATGAACTGCACGCCGCAGCCACAGGCCATCGAGAGCACCGCATCGCAGGCCTCGACCTTTTCCCGTATCGGCTCGATGTACTCGATGTCGCATTGCCGCTCGACGGAATCCTCAACAACCTCGAGGTCTCTGCCGTCCTTCTTGGCGGATATGCGCAGGAGCGAGCCGAGCAGTTCGACTTCCTTGTCGCCGCCCGCCATGCAGACCGCGACGCAGGTGCGACACCCGAGCACCAGCACCTTCTTGTAACCTTTGAGCATGTTCTGAATCTCGCCCAGAGGTTTTCGTTCTCCTACTATCACTGGTTTCTACCTCCAACGTCGGTTTTTGGGTAATAAATCACAGCTTTATTCTACCGGATACCAGTGATCTCACACTGTAATATCCATAACAATTCATGATATCCCGTGTTTCACCTTTGCGGCCCGAATCGTGTTGTGGAGCAGCATGGTGATGGTCATTGGACCCACTCCGCCGGGCACGGGCGATATCGCGCCCGCCTTTTCCTTCACTGCGTCGAAATCCACGTCGCCCACAAGTTTGAAGCCCTTCGGCTTCGCCGGGTCCTCGACGCGGTTCACGCCCACGTCTATCACAACCGCGCCTTCTCTCACCATCTCCGCTTTGACGAACTCGGGCACGCCAATAGCGGCGATGAGGATATCCCCAAGGTTAGTGACCTTGACGAGGTCCTTGGTGCGGGAGTGGGCTATCGTGACGGTGGCGTTCGCGTTCTTGGCCTTTTGCATGAGGATCGCGGCGACCGGCTTGCCGACGATGTTGCTGCGTCCGAGCACGACGACGTGGCTGCCTTCTATCTTCGCGCCGCTGCGAACGAGCATCTGCTGGACTCCGTGCGGTGTGCACGGCAGGAAGATGGGGTCGCCGACAAGCATTCTGCCGACGTTGAATGGGTGGAACCCGTCAACGTCCTTGGTCGGGATTATCCGGTTGAGCACTTTGTTTTCGTCGATCTGTTTCGGAAGCGGAAGCTGAACGAGTATGCCATGAACCGCGTCGTCGGTGTTGAGCTTGTCAACGAGCGCCAGCAGCTTGTCCTCGGGAGTGTCGGCGGGCAGCTTGTGCTCGATGGAATTGATGCCGATGTCCTCGCAGGACTTCTTTTTGTTGCGAACATAGACGACGGACGCGGGGTTCTCGCCCACGAGAACGACCGCGAGGCCGGGGACCAGGTTGTGTTTGGCTTTAAGTTCGTCAATCTCCTTCTTCATCTCGGCCCGCATCTCGGCGGCTATCTGGTTACCGTCTATGATTCTCGCTGTCATATCTTCTCTCCCTTGTCCTCATCCCTCACCACGGTTTTGACATTTCCGATGTGGCGACCATTCTTGAGCGGGCTAGGCCCAAGCTTGCGAACCCGTTCCGTCATCTCATCGGCGGTCTCGGCGAACTTCGGCCCCATCGAGGCGGACATGTTGAACATCTCCAGCCGCTCAGGCTCGATCCCGGCCTCCTTGAGGAGCTGCTTGGTGTATTCCACCCTTTTCTTGGCTCTGAGATTTCCTTCCAGGAAATGACATTGGCCTTCCAGGCACCCGGCGACGAAAACGGCGTCGGCTCCCTCCTCGAACGCCTTGAGGATGAAGAGGCTGTCGATCTTGCCCGTGCACAAAAGCCGAACCACGCGCACGTAGGGCGAATATTGCAGCCGCATGGAGCCGGCCAGGTCCGCCGCATTGTACGCGCAGTACTGGCAGCAGAAGGCCACGATCTTTGGCGCAAAATCCAGCCGTTCCAAAGTCACACTCTCCTTCAAGAAACTATCCCGTAATCGTACAGGTGCGAATTTATTCGCGGACGAACCGGCCCCGACTCAGCTCTTCACGGCCTCGTACAGCGCCCGGCATTTCGATATAACCTGCCGGTCCTTGTAGTGCTGTACCTCGATCGCCTTGTTGGGGCACGCGCCGGCGCAGATGCCGCATCCCTGGCAGGCGGCAGGTTCAATATATACCGCGCCTTCCTTATCGGAGAACGCGGGCACTCCATAGGGACACACCCGCACACACGTCAGACAGGCCACGCATCTCTCTTTGTCGACGACCGAAACGATGCCGCCGACCGTGAGAGATGTCTTTGACAGAATGTCCGCCGCGCGCGAAGCGGCGCCACGGGCCTGTGCGATGCTTTCCTCGATATACTTGGGCGAATGGGCCAGACCGCAGAGGAACATGCCCTCGCTCGCGAAGTCCAGCGGCCTCAACTTGAGGTGCGCCTCGAGAAAGAAGCCGTCGCGGTCGAGAGAGACCTTGAGCAGCGAGCCGAGCTCGGCGCTCTTCTCATGGGGCACTATTCCGGCGCTGAGCACAAGCAGGTCGGGCTTGATGTCAATTGTCGCGTCGATGCTGGCGTCGTACGCCCTGACGGTCAACTGCCCATTGGCCAGAACCGCGCCGGGCTTGTGCTCGGGGTCATAGCGGAGGAACAGGACCCCCTTCTCGCGGGCTTCCTTGTACGCGAGTTCCTTTGCCGCATAGGTTCGTATGTCGCGATGCAGCACGTAAATCTTGGCGGCGGGGTTCAGCTCCTTGAGCTTGAGCGCGTTCTTGACGGCCTGTCCGCAGCAGACACGGCTGCAGTACACGCGCTCGTCGTCGCGCGAACCCACGCACTGGATCATCACAATGGTTTTCGCGTTCTTCACCGTATCGGGAGCGTCGGCGATCCGCTCTTCGAGTTCGAGCTGCGTGAGCACGTCGGAACTCTTGCCGTACAGGTACTCAGTAGGCTGATATTCGCGCGCGCCCGTGGCCACGATGACCGCGCCGACATCCACCTTCTCGGTCCTGTCTTTGGTCTTGATCGTGGCGTGGAAGTTGCCAATGTGCCCCGAGAATTCGGAAATCTCGGCGTTGGTCAACACCTTGATGCGTAGGTCGTTGTGAACCTCTTCGATGAGACGCTTGAGCCGCGCCTGCACGTCGTCGCCCTCGAGCGTGTAACGCAGACGGTTCAGATAGCCGCCCAGCTTGTCGGATTTCTCGACCAGGTACGATTCGAATCCCTGTTGCGCGAGTGAGAGGGCGGCGGTCATACCCGACAGGCCTCCGCCGACCACCAGCGCCTTTTGCGTGACGGGCGACTGAAGCTGGCGGATCGGCTCGAGCGCGACCGCCCTGGCGACGGCCATCCGCACCAAATCCTTTGACTTCTCGGTCGCAAGCTCGGCGTCCTCGTGCACCCATGAGCACTGGTTTCGGATGTTGGCCATCTCGAAGAGGAACTTGTTGAGACCGGCCTCCCGGAGCGTGTCCTGGAACAACGGCTCATGCGTCGCCGGAGTGCACGCGGCCACAATGACGCGGTTCAAATTATGTTTCTTGATGGCCTCGGCAATGCCCCGCGTGGAATCGCTTGAGCAAGTAAACAGGGCTTCGGTCGCAAACTCGACGAATGGCAGCGTCTTCGCATATTCGACAACCTTGGGCACATCAACGACGCGCGCGATGTTCGTGCCGCATCTGCAGACGAAAACTCCAACTCTCGGCGCCTCGCCCGCCACTTCGCGTTCTTCCGGATACTCCTTGTGCGTGACGAGCGTGCCCCGCTCGCGGGCGACGAGTTCCGCCGCCGCCGCCGCCGCACTGCTGGCCGTCATCACGGTCTCCGGGATGTCCATAGGCGCGAGGAATGCGCCGCACACAAACACACCGGTTCGCGACGACTCGTTCGGACGGAACGTGGACGTGCGCGCGTAGCCGTGATTGTCAAGCTCGACGTTCGCAATGGAGGCAAGCTCTTTGGTGCCCGTCGAGGGTTTCAGGCCGATCGAGAGTATGACAAGATCGAATTCTTCTTCCTTGACGACTCCGTCGTCGGAGGCGTATTTGACCAGCAGGTTCTTCGTTTGCTGGAGCTCCCGGACGGTCGAGACGATGCCGCGAATGTAGCGGACCCCTTTTTCCTTTTCGGCCCCGATATAATAACGCTCGAACCCCTTACCAAACGCGCGGATGTCATTGAAGAAAATGGAGCACTTCGCCTCTTTCTCGTGCTCGGCGGTCATGATGGCTTCTTTGGTGGCGTACATGCAGCAGACCGATGAGCAATACTCGTTGCCGCAGGTCTTGTCGCGCGAGCCGACACACTGAATCCACGCAATTTTGCGAGGGGGTTGACCGTCGGACGGCTTCGTGATGTGGCCCTGCGTCGGACCCGAGGCGCTCAGGAGGCGTTCGTACTGCAGGCTGGTGATGACGTTCTTGTACCGCCCGAATCCGTATTCCGGCCTCACCCTCGCGTCCACCGGGTCATAGCCGGGGGCCAGGATGACGGCGCCCACATTGATGTTCAGGATTTCGTCTTTCTGCTCGTAATCAACAGCGCCAGTCGGACATTTCTTCTGGCATACACCGCACTTGCCTTTGGTGAACTTCATGCAGTGCTCGCGGTCTATGACAGGTTTGTTGGGAACGGCCTGCGGATATGGAACGTAGATGGCCTTGCGCTTGCCCACCCCGGCGTCAAACTCGCTGTCAACCTTGGTGGGACATTTTTCCGAACACAATCCGCAGCCGGTGCACTTGCTATGGTCAACCGACTTCGCCTTCTGTCTCACGCGGACCCTGAAGTTTCCCGCCGCGCCCTCTATGGCCTCCACTTCGCAGTACGTGAGCAGGTCTATGTTGAGGTGCTTGTCGCATTCGATGAGCTTCGGAGAGATAGTGCACATCGAGCAATCGTTCGTGGGGAAGGTCTTGTCAAGCTGAGCCATTCTTCCACCGATGGAAGGGCTCTTCTCAACCATGTACACCTTGAATCCGGCGTTCGCCAGATCGAGCGAGGCCTGCATCCCTCCGATGCCGCCGCCGATTACCATAACGGCCCCAACAACATCCCCGCCGCTCGCGCGGCGGCCGACATCGCCGTTGCCCGAGTTTCTCTTGCTGCTCATGCTATCTCACTCCACACCGGTTTCACGCGAGTCCCTTCGACGCGAGAAGCGGACGCGGGTCCACCAGATGTTTGCTCCAAAGCCTTTCGACTTCCTTGATTCCCATTGCCAGCGCCAGAAGTTCTGTTACGTAGAGGATCGGCATGTTTCTCGGGATGCCGCCCTCCTTCAGTAACGCACCCTGGCGCGTGTCGAGGTTGGCATGGCACATGGGACAACTCACCACCATACACTCGCCGCCCGCCTCGTCGGCCATCCGGATAAGGTTGCCGGCGAGCCGCTTCGTGATGTCCGAGCGCGCCATCGTCAGGCCTGCGCTGCAACACTCGGTCTTGAACGACCAGAACCGGTTGTCGGCGCCGGCGGCCTCCATCAGGACATCCATGAATCTGGGGTCTTCGTAATCCGCGACCCCGGTAACCTTCGGTGGGCGCACCGTGAGACACCCGTAATAACAAACGGTCTTGAGGTCCTTGAGCGGCCTGGCGATCTTTTCCTTGATTTTATCGAGCGTCTCGGGCCGCGCAAGAATCTGTATGATCTGGATCACCTCGATATCGCCCTTGTACGGCATCTCAATCAGCGACGCGATCTCGCGTGCGAGCTGCTCGTTCTCCTTCATGCGATGGTCCGCGACCTTGAGCCGCTGGAAGCATGCCGAGCAGGGAACCGTCAATGTCTTGAGGGCCGATTTCTCGGCCAGAGCGATATTGCGCGCAGCCAATGCAAGGGAGAGCTTGTCGTTGGTGCTGTGGGCCGATGTGGCCCCGCAGCAGTTCCAATCGTCAACTTCAACGAGGTCTATGCCGAGGGCCCTGCAGACCATCCGAGTGGATTCATCGTATTCTTCTGCGGTTCCATGGAGGGAACAGCCTGGATAATATGCTACTTTCATGAAATCATCCCACGAACCTGATCGCGCGCCGCTCCGGCGGGGTGTTCCGGAACCGGCCCTCAGGTCTTCTTAAACAGCCTCCTTACCGCCCTTCTCCCCTTGATGGGCTCAGGCAGGAGCTTGATCTTGCCGCGCTTGAACATTTCCTTGCCGATGTCGGCATCTTCCATGAACCGGCGCGTCTTGAGCTTGTAGGCGCCTATCATCTGAAGCTCATGAACCCGTCCCCACGTCTTGATGGCCGAGAGGAACGCCTCGTGGAAACGTCTCAGATTCTCCTCCGGCTCCGCCTTGCCCGACCGAAGCGCCATCTCGCGCAACGTGTCCATCACCTGCGCGATGTCGATATCATTGGGGCAGCGCGTCGTGCACGTTTCACACGACGCGCATACCCAAATGGTGCGACTCTTGAGAACTTCGTCGAGCATGCCCAGATTCACCATGCGGATGATCTGGGCGGGGAGATAGTCCATCTCGTAGGAGACGGGACACCCGCTTGAGCATTTCAGACACTGGAAGCAGGAGGACACCTTCGTGTGCGCCCTCTCCTCCACTTCCTCAAGCAACTTCGAGTCCAGACGACTCTCCGCTATCTCCTTTGTTGACATCACAAGTACCGCCTCTTACTTACAAACGCCGCGCACTAAAAAAGCCCAACCACGCGGCCGTCTTTGGCTATGTCCACTGCTTCGCCGGCGGGCGTGCTGGGCAGACCTGGCATCGTGCTCATCGTGCCGCACAACGGATACAGGAAGCCCGCTCCGACGGATGCGCGTACCTCGCGAATCGGGAGCCTGAATCCGGTCGGACGACCCTTCAACGTGGCGTCATGCGACAGCGACAGGTGAGTCTTCGCCATACAGATTGGCAGTTTGTCAAATCCTGCTTTAGTATAACGCTCAATTTGCTCGTTCGCCAGCGGCGTGTAATCAACGCCGTCCGCGCCGTACACCTTGGTGGCAATGGTTTCTATCTTCTGTTTAATCGGGATATCCAGCGGATAGAGGAATTGGAACTTCTTCTTCTTCTCCGCAGCCGCGACCACGGCCTCCGCCAATTCCCTGCCGCCTTCGCCGCCTTTCGCGTGCACCTGGCTCGGCACTGCCGCCAGCGCGCCCGCCGCTTCCGCGCGCTGCTTGATGAATTTGATCTCGTTCTTGGTGTCGGTGGCGAACTGGTTGATCGCAACCACACACTCAAGCCCGTGCAGTTTCACGTTCTCTATGTGTTTCTCGAGGTTGCAGATGCCTTCCTCAATGGCCCGAATGTTTTCCTGCAAGAGCTCGGGCGCAAGGGGCTTGCCTGCGACAACCCTGAACTTGCCGCTGTGCATTTTAAGCGCGCGCACCGTGCACACCAGGACCACAGCGTCCGGCGTGAGCCCGCTCATGCGGCACTTGATGTTAAGAAACTTCTCCATCCCGATGTCGGCGCCGAAGCCGCTCTCGGTCACCAGATATTCACACGATTTGATGCCGATCATGTCGGCCAGAATCGAGCTGTTGCCGTGCGCGATGTTAGCGAATGGGCCCGCATGGACCAGCACCGGCGTGTGCTCGGTTGTCTGCATCAGGTTCGGCTTGATGGCGTCCTTCATCAACACCGTCATCGCGCCCGCGACTTTCAGGTCCTCCGCCGTCACGGGCTTTCCGTCTTTCGTGAAGGCAACCACGATGCGGGCCAACCGCTCGCGGATGTCCTTCAGGCCGGTTGTGAGCGCGAGAATAGCCATCACTTCCGAGGCCACCGATATGTCAAACCCGCTTTCCCTCGGAATGCCGTCATTACGCCCGCCCAGGCCCGTGACGATGTTTCTGAGCATGCGGTCGCTCACATCCATGACCCGCCTCCACGTGATCGTGAACGGATCGATGCCCAGCTTGTTTCCCTTCACCAGGTGATTGTCCAGATACGCTGTGCATAGATTATGCGCCATGCTCACCGCGTGGATGTCGCCGGTCAGATGCAGATTGAAATCTTCCATCGGCAACGCTTGCGAATAGCCTCCGCCTGCGGCGCCACCCTTGATGCCGAAGGTGGGCCCCATCGAGGGCTGACGTATCGCGATGATTGCCTTCTTGCCGATCTTGTTCAAGGCGAGTCCGGTCCCCAACGTGGTGACCGTCTTTCCCTCGCCCAGAGGCGTGGGGGTTATTGCGGTTACATCAATATATTTTGCGTTGGGGCGCTTCTTCAGTCGATCGATCACTTCGAGCTTGACCTTCGCGATGTAGTCACCGTGCAGCTCGAGGTCCTGCCGTTTCAAGTCCATCATAGCTGCAATCTCTTCGATGGGCTTGAGCTTGATAGACTGCGCTATTTCAATGTCGCTCTTCATCTTCTTTGGTGCCATCTGTTCCTCCTCTTCTCCTGAAATCTCGCGCCTCACATGCCCCGTTTATTTTTCGCAATACTCCCGCCTTAAGTGATGACAAGCGGATACGACCGAGATGCAGAGAGTCCTCTCGACCGGGGTAAGTCGTTGTGGGACTTCCGCAACCACTTCGGGATGGAAGGTACTACGGTTCCTCCACGCCAATCGGCATCTTAGCATATGAGACCCCTAATGTCAAGAAAAAACCGTCGTTTTCG
>CAZEBC010000022.1:26334-33984 GCA_964510165.1 uncultured bacterium | reverse complement strand
TCCCAAAGTCAAATCATTATACGAGAAATCGGGAACGCCTTGCATATTTTGCACCCACTAAACTTTGGTTGCGGCTATGCCGCGCTATGAAAATCCGTGCTAATTCGTGGTTTGCATTCTCTGGAGTCAAGTCTTGAATTATAAGGTAGGATTTGTTATGATCGCGCATTATGGCGACGAAGCAATCCTGATACCGCGCTTGGACAACTGTTCCGAGATTGCTTCGGTCGGAACTTCGCTCCTCCCTCGCAATGACAGGTTCTGTAGACGAATCAACGCGGCGGTTCACACCGCTGGCTTGAATTTGGGGAGAGTTATCTGGTCAGTGACCCGCTCAAAAGTGACCTCGACCGCCAGCCCAACATGAACTCTTGCCGGATCGATCCCGACAAAGTTGCTCATCATGCGCGGGCCTTCCTTGAGCTCAATGATCGCCACAACGTAGGGAACATCGTCGGAAAACGCCGGACTGGCCGGCCTTGAAATCACGCTGAAGGCATGCACGACTCCTCGCCCGCTCGCGTCAATCCATTCGATTTCTTCGCGAAGACACGCTGGACAAAATCCGGCAGGAAAGAAAAACACGGTTCCGCAGGAGCGGCACTTTGGCAGGCGCAGCCGTCCGGCCTTGCAGCCTTCCCAGTAAGGTCTCGCTCCTTCACTCACCACGGGCAGCGGTTTGTTGTACCCGGACATCGTCAACCCCTCGCCAGCAGCAGCGCGGTGACGGACGAGAAGATGCCGCCGACCCCGCTTACGAACCCTATCTTGGGGTCCTTCACCTGACGCTCGGGCTCCACCTCGCCCCGAAGCTGTTTGACCGCTTCGGTGATGTGGAACAGGCCGGACGGCAGCCCCGGATGACAGTGCGATAGACAGCCGCCGTGCGTCACGATCGGCAGTTCCCCGCCAAGTTCAATCCTCTTCCCGCCCTCGACAAACGGGCCGCCCTCCCCTTTCTTGCAGAATCCGAAATCCTCGAGTGTGACGAGCGGCGTGAACGAAAAACAGTCGTATAATTCGGCGAAGTCAACGTCGGACGGCCTGATGCCCGCCATCCCAAACGCCTCCTCCCCCGCGTTCCTGGCGGGAGTGGATGAAAAACTCTCGCTCAACGTCACATGCTCCTGCGCGGTCTTCGCGCCGACTCCGATGATCTCAATGGGCGCATTCTTCAGGTCGCGCGCGCGTTCGAGCGTCGTCACGATGATGGACGCGCCGCCGTCCGATATGAGCGAGCATTCGTCCTTCGTGAACGGACTTGCTATCGGTTTTCCGTTGATGATGTCCTCGATGGTCAGTTCCTCGCGCTTCTGCGCGTTCGGGTGCAAGGAGGCGTGTTTGCGGATCGTGACGGCCACCTGCGCTATCTGCTCGCGCGTCGTGCCGTACTCGGCCATGTGGTGCGCGGCGTACATGCCGTAGCCGCTGATGAGGGTGGGACCGTACGGAACCTCGAATTCCCTGTGACCGCCCATCGCGTACAGGGCTGTCGCGTCGCCGCTGAAAAACTCCAATAGCTGCTCGAACCCGCACAGCGACCGAAGCGATTCCCCCGACGTTATGAGCGCCACATCGCACATCTCGCTGTCAATCGCGTTCGCCGCAGTCATCAGGTTCAGGATATGCGTCGCGCCGCCGATCTGCATCAGCGAAGTGTAGCGCGGACGGATGCCGAGGTATTCCGAGAACAGCACGCTATGCATCGGGTGCAGCACCGCAAACGATCCGGTGGTCAAAACGCCGTCAATCTCGCCTTTGGCGATCCCACAATCATCTATCGCCCGCACCGTGGCCTGGCGGCAAAGCTCGAAGCTGTCGAGTCCCGGCACAACTCCGATTTCGCTCTCGCCGATGCCGACTATCGCTATCCTTTTCCGCCACCGCCGGGTCATCGCGCAATTCCATTCAGTTCGGGTCTTCCTGAAACAGCCGCACACAAGTGTTGTAATGTATTTCCACGGTGTCCCGCACGTTTCGCGAGTACCCGCCCGCGAGCAAGACGCAGATGGGGATTCCGGCCCCGCAAAACGTCCCGATTACTATGTCGTCACGTCTGCGAAAGCCCTCATGCGTCAGTTCAAGCGCGCCCAGTTGGTCCTCGACGAACGGGTCGGCGCCCGCAAGGTAGAACACGAGATCGGGCTTGAAGCTGGTCTGAATCCGGTCAATGGCGGTCTCAAGCGATGAGAGGTATATGTCATCGCCCGCGCCGTCGTCGAGCCCGATATCAAGGTCGCTCTTCTGCTTTATCGGGTAATTGTTCTCCTGATGGATCGAGAACGTGAACACCTCGGGAACATTCTGAAAGATGAAAGCGGTCCCGTTTCCCTGATGAAGGTCGCAATCCACCACGGCAATACGCGACGCCTTCTCTTCGGAGAGGAGTTTCCTGGAAGCAATTGCCACGTCGTTGAAGAAACAGAAGCCCTCCGCGTGGTCGGCAAACGCATGGTGGAAGCCGCCGCCTATGTTCACCGCGCGCCCTTCGGCCACTGCGCTGTCAGCCGCCACAAGCGTCCCGCCCGTATTGAGAAGAAACGCCTCCACCACTTCCTTCCGCACTGGAAGCTCCGAAGTGAACGTGGCGGGCGTCAGGCGAGCATTCAGAACCTCGTCCAGGTACTTGTCGGTGTGCACGAGCCGCAGTTCTTCCCGGGTCGGCATGCGCGGCGCAAGAACCTTCACGGTCGGATTCTGCAACCAGCCGTTCTTCTCGAGCATTTCATAGACAAGCCGGTATTTTTGCGGAGGGAACACATGCGCCCCGATATCGCAGTAGTATTTGTCCGAATAGATGATGGCAGTCATGCGGGGACCTCTGGCGCGTCGAGACTCTTCTCGCATGCGCTCATTCGAGGGCATAATTCATCGGCCGGGGTGTTAACTGGCCAGTCAGTCAAATCCACCGCCATTATAGGTTCGCACCCCATGAATGTCAAGCCGAACAGGCTCGATTTGTCATTCCGAACCAAGTGACGTAATATAGAAGCAACTCGTCCGAGCGCGCAGAACACTAGGCCCTATCCCGGAAAGAGAGGACACGTAATGGCAAGCGAACAACTCGGCCTCGTGAAGTTGGGTGAACGGTCCTACGGCTATCTTCAGAAAGACGAAGGGCTCGGCTGGAGCAACGCAGGCCTGATCGTTGGGAAACATGGCGCGTTGCTCGTTGACACCCTCTTCGACCTTCCCCTTACCCGAAAGATGCTCTCCGAAATCGCCGCAAAGGTTAACAAACCCATCCGGCAACTGGTCAACACCCACCACAACGGCGATCACTGTTGGGGCAACCAACTGGTCGAGGACGCCGAGATCATCGCGCATCGCCAGTTCCGCGAGGAAATGCAGAAGGTGTCGCCCGAACTTACCCAGAGCCTCTTGACCGCTGTCACCGATGATCCGGCGTTGAAAGGGCTCCAACACGCGATGGCGCCGTTCGACTTCTCCGGCATCAGGCTGACCCCGCCGACGCTGCTGTTTGAGCACCGCCTTACGCTCTACATAGACGACCGCGCGCTCGAACTCATCCATGTCGGCCCCGCTCACACGTCCACCGACGTGATCGTCTTCTTCCCGGAAGAACGAGTCCTGTATGCCGGCGACATCATCTTCAGGCTCTGCACTCCCATCGGATGGGAGGGCAGCTACGAGAACTGGATCGCAGCCCTCAACAAGATCGTAGAACTCAACCCCGACCGGATCGTGCCCGGCCACGGGCCGCTGTGCGGAACCGAGGGGGCCGTCGAGATGCGCCAATACCTCGAGTACGTCTACGCCGAGGCCAGGATTTGCTTCGACCGCGGAATGAGCGCCCTTGAGGCCTCCATGAAGATTGACCTCGGCCCCTATGCCGGATGGACCGAGCCGGAACGCATCATCTTCAACGTCTCTCGCGCCTATCGCGAGTTTCGAGGCGAGCCGATCGACACGCCCGTCGATTTCATGGAGATGATCGGCGACATGGGCAAACTCAGACGGGCGTGAACGCCGTTCCCCTTTCCGAAGCCGGAGGACATAATGGCCCCAAACAAGAAGACTATCGGCATTCTCACCGGCGGAGGGGACTGTCCCGGCATCAACGCCGTCATCCGTGCGGTCGCCAAGACCGCAATGAACATACATGACTGGCGGATCATCGGGTTTCGCGACGGCTACGAGGGATTGGTGAAGCGAAGCCACCTCGAGTTGACCAACCCCATGGTCTCAAACATCCTGAATCTCGGCGGCACGATCCTCGGTACTTCAAACAAGGCCGACCCCTTCAAATGGGCCGAGAAGCGGGACGGCGAGCTCACGTTTTCCGACAGGTCAAGAGAAGTCGTCGCCTACTGCGAAGAATTGCAGCTCAGCGCGCTCGTGTGCGTGGGCGGCGACGGCACCCTCAGCATAGCAAAGCGCCTGCACGATTTGGGGCTGCCTATTGTCGGGATTCCCAAGACCATAGACAACGACCTCGCCGGAACCGACATCACTTTTGGACACGATTCCGCCGTGGCCACCGCCGCCGACGCCATTGATAAAATCCACACGACCGCCCAGTCGCATCATCGAGCCATGGTCATCGAAGTGATGGGCCGCTATGCCGGCTGGCTTGCCCTGAGCGCCGGGATCGCATCGGGCGGCGACATCATCCTCATCCCGGAAATCCCGTATTCACTCGAAAGGATATGTGACGCGGTCGAGAACCGCGCCGGCAGGGGAAAACGGTTCAGCATAATCGTGGTGGCCGAAGGCGCCAGGACAGCGGAAGGCGAAAGAGTGGTTCAGAATACGATCCCCGAAAGCCCCGACCCGGTCAGGCTGGGAGGCGTCGGAAAGGTGATTGGCGACCAGATCGAGCAATGCATCGGAAGGGAAACCCGCGTGGCCGTGCTGGGGCACGTCCAGCGAGGCGGCTCGCCCACCGCCTTCGACCGCATCCTCGCAACCAAGTACGGGGTGGGCGCGGTCGAGTTAATCGCGCGGGAAAAATTCGGGGAAATGGTCTGCCTCTGCGGAACCCGGATATCATCGGTCCCGATAGCTCGCGCCGTAGAGACGCTCAAGCTCGTCCCGCCCGATTCGGAACTCATCGCCGCCGCGCGCGCCGTCGGAACCGCCTTCGGCGACTAATCAAATGGGACGAAATTAATTGGGGACACGATGAGGCATCATGTCCCCATTTAATTTCTAGCGCTTCTTCTCGGCTTCTTCTTTCTCGATTTCCTCTTTGAGCAATTCCCAAATCAAACACTGCTGCCGATACTTGCAGTGAACCTTCGGACTGCGGCACGTCATGCACCGCTCGCACATCATAACCTCGTACTTCTCACACCTGTATCGGGCTTCGCAGCCCGGATGTCTCGGGCACTCCATGCCGCTCCCGCCGTCATCTAGAACGGCTTAAGACCTTCTGGGCCAGCTCCGGCACAGCCAGCCTCAAGGAAACGGGTTTGATGTGTTTCTTCGTGAGGCCCTCAGTGTTCCCCACCGCCAGCTTCTTGAAGAGAAAATCAAACTGGTCCTCCAGCTTCTGGCAGATCGGTCGCTTGACGTCCGCGGGCAGGTCCCACATCTCTTTCTTGAACGGGCCAAACCCCTTCTTTCGCGTGGTATAGTAGAACTGCTCATCGGTCTGGCCCTCTTTGCGTTCGTTCGCGCATTCCTTTTTGAGATGGCCATACACGGTCTGCCTCAAATCCTCCGGAAACGCCTCGTGATCATAAATGATGTTCTGGAAGCCCGTTGCCAGATGGATCTCGGCGGTCTCCTTTTTCGGGAACAGGTCGAACGCCTCCTCCGGCAGCGTTGAGGCCCCGTGCTGGACCGCGCCCGCCATGCCGTATTCTTCGCGCGCGACCTTCGAAAGCTTCTCAAGCGTGTCGAAGTCCACCTTCACCTTCGCGACGGTGCCGTCAGGAAGCGGCACTCCGCCGTGGGTGGTGCCGGTCTGGATGCTTATCTTGCTCAACCCCGGCGTGCCAGCCTTGCTTTTCTTGAGCTTCTTATTGTAGTTGCCGACGAATCCTCTGAGGTCCTCCACCGTGCTGTTCTTGCCGCCGACCTCGCCAATCTCGCCGCCAATCGAAACCGTGACTCCTGAAGGCTCCTTGTCGCGGATATACACCGTCAGATCATGCGTGATGGCGGCATTGGTCTCCTGTTGCTCGTCCTCCGTCGGCTTGCTCAGGTCAACAACGGTCGAGGCATCAATATCTATGTTCAAAAATCCGGCGTCGAGCGACTCGACAATCAGGTCCCGGATTGTCCCCAGTTCGTTGTCCGCGTCCGCCTTGTATTTCTTCGCGTTCACCTGATAATGGTCACCCTGTATGAACAGCGGACCCTTATACCCGGTCGCCAAACCGGCTGCAACGACGACCGTGGCATACTCCAGCGGCCGTTGCAACGTATACCCGATCTCCGAACGCGCGATCTCGAAGATGAAAGGCCCCACCTTGTTCTTCATCGCGGCGTTGAACACCTGGCTCGCGACGTCAAAGGTCATCCCTCTGATATTTATGGCCGGAACCGTGAACCCCTTGCATTCACCCCGCCCGCGCGCCATGTACAGGTCATGAATGCTGGCCAATTTCAACCCGCACAGGTCGGCGCCCGCGCGTATCAGCCAACAGCAGAGATCGCGAACCTTCTCATCCGCATTGAACACCGAGTTGTACGCAAGCTGGTATGCGAGCGACCTGAATTTATCCTGATTGACGATTTTGAGCTTACCGTTAACAAGATTCGCGATGTCCTCGAGTGAAGGCTTCACATTCTCCAGGCTCTTGTACAGGGTTGCAGAACTCATCTTCTCTCCCCCTTCCGTCGGTTTGCCTCATAACCTGCCATAGCCGCTGGTTTGCTTGTAGGACACTCACAAATTATAGCTTCGCATGGTTATGGTGTCAATCATCCAATCGTTTCTTCCTCGCGCCTTTGCGCGAGGCTTCGTTTTCACTGTTGACGTGCTCACCAGACTGTGCTAAACTCGCGGCATCATCGGGAAAGTCATTCTCGCCATATTAACGATAGTCGAACTCGGATGAGAATCTCACCAACAGGAGGAACCGCAATGAAAGTCGTCGCGTTCAACGGAAGCGCTCGCAAAGAAGGCAATACCGCGATGCTCTTGAGAATCGTCCTCAAGGAACTCGAAAACGAGGGAATCCAGACCGAACTGGTCGAGCTCGCCGGAAAGGATATCCACGGCTGCATCGCATGCTATCAATGTTTCGGCAACCAGGACCAGCGCTGCGCCCAGAAGAAGGACTTCGCAAACGCATGCATCGAGAAGATGCTCGCCGCCGACGGAATCCTGTTCGGGTCGCCAACCTATTTCGCCGATATCACCACCGAACTCAAGGCGCTTATCGACCGCAGCGGCCTGGTCGCCAAGGCCAATGGTGACATGTTCAAACGCAAAGTGGGTGCGGCGGTCGTCGCAATGCGCCGAGGCGGCGCCATCCATGCCTTCGACACCATCAACCATTTCTTCACCATCAGCCAGATGATCATCCCAGGCTCCAACTACTGGAACATGGGCTTCGGCCTCGAAAAGGGCGACGTCGAAAAGGACGACGAAGGCAAGATGACGATGCAACTGCTCGGCCAGAACATGGCCTGGCTCCTCAAGAAAATAAGCGCCTAGAGCTCGCAACCAAAGCC
>CAZEBC010000022.1:4061-26234 GCA_964510165.1 uncultured bacterium | reverse complement strand
GTGAGGGAAAAATGGGACGGAAATGTGCCAATAAGGAAAGGACCAGTCATGGATATAATCGAAGCAATGCGCAACCGCAAGAGCATCCGCGCATACAAACCCGACCCTGTAAGCAAGAAAGTCATGACCGAATTGCTCGGGGCCGCAATCCTCGCGCCCTCCGGCTCCAACATGCAGCCGTGGAAATTCTATGTCGTCGCGGGTGATCGGAAGAAACGGCTCGACGATATTCTCCTCAATTGCCTTTCCGAAAGCCGAAAGACCAGCAACGAGCTCCAGGTCGAGCGTGACGGCGGCGACGAGTCGGTCAAGGAACTGCTCAACTCGCGCCGCACAACCCTCACCAGAGCAATCATGGAACTCCTCATGAAGAACGACCTGCCGCTCGAATCGTTCGCAAAGGGCAGTTTCAAGTACTTCGATGCGCCCGTCTCGGTCTTCGTCACTCTCGACCAGTCGCTCGGCGAAAACAACATCTGCACCGTAGGGGCAGCCGTCCAAAACCTCATGCTCCTCGCAGTGGAAAAGGGCCTCGGCACGTGCTGGATCGGCATGCCGCTCATGTACGCCGCCGATATCAAAAAGGAACTCGGCATCCCCGACACCGAACGCATCATCACCAGCCTCGCGCTCGGATATCCCGACGACGAGGCTGTCATCAATTCCTTTAAGGCGACGAAGGACCCGCTCGACTCATTCGTCGAGTGGATCGGATGGGAATAACGGAGAGATAACTCCGGCAAGGTTGAATGAAAACACGGCCGCCGTCAACGGCAGCACGTGCAGCAACAGTCTGGGAAGCGAATCCCTCATGTGTGCCGCCGGATCGTTTGGCGTGATCACGAATATCGCGGCGTAACACGCCAGCTGCAACAGTACGAGCGCACAAAGAAACCCGATTCCGGTAACGCAGGATTTGTTCCATCTGAGCATCGAGAGCGCCGCCAGTATCCACACAAGCCCCCAGTTGCGAAGATTCACGAGTTCCGCCCCAAATGTCTTCAGGATAAGCGGCAACCGGTCCAGGCCCGAAAAGATGAGGCCGAATCCGACGTGGCGCGCGTAGTGCTCATCCAGAAACGTCGGCAGCTTTGTCCGAACCACCAGCCAGGGAACAAGAAACAGAACGGCCGCCCCAGCGAACAGCGCGAGGTGCATCATCCGGGATGATGCGTTTATCGGTGAAACCTCCGCCTCAGCGCCCTCGCGCCTGTTCCCAAACACCACAACAACCGCGGTGCAGACGAACAGGTTGCCGACGTAAACGATCCCTTCGTTTTTGGTCAGGACGGCGCACGTGGCGAGCGCAGCCGCCAGAAATCCGAAGCCTCGCTCGCCTCTTTTCAACCACATGAGCATCGCCAGCGCGCTTGTCGTAATGTAAAACGTCAGGGGCACGTCCGCATATCCCGACGAAGCGCCCGCCTTCGTCGCGCTGTAGAGAAACGGCGCCGTGACCATGGCGGCCAGGCTCAGCGCGGCGCTCATTCTCCCGCCCAATCGCATAAGGCTGTACGTTCCCACCACAAGCCCCGTGAAGAAAGCCAGGAACACAATGCGAACCAGCCGGTCGTCGGCCTCTCCCATGCTCTCGAACACCCACGCCATCGAGACGGGAACCAGCAGCGGATACCTTGGATGCGGATGATTTCTTGACAACTGCATGACCGCGTCCGAGAATATCGTCCGTTCATGAAACAATATCTTCGCCTTCATTCCCCAGATCGCGCGGGAGTCGAACTGATACATCGGACGGATCATCAAGTTGATCGTCACAAGGGCCAGAACAATGACCACGACGACAGACGCGGCCAGTACCAGCGTCTTTCGCCTGCGACATCGCGCGACGCCGGACATATCCGGGCGTCGTCGCATCCATCCGTACATTATGACAAGGACGCCTGCGGCGACAGCGACGCGCACGGGGGCAAAGCTCATCTTCCTTCCAATCGCCAGAAAAACAAGAGAGCACTCGGCCAGAAATCCGAAACCCAACCCGATGCTGAGCGCGAGGCCCGGTCCAAGCCCGCGCATCGGTCTATCTCGCAGTATCGCCAGCAGCAGGCCGCATCCGATGATGATTATTGTCAGTATTGCGGCCACCGCTCTAATCAATTGAATCACCATGAACCGGACCTTTTATCACGTTTTGTCCCGCCGCCTTTGGCGTAAAATAGCGAATCGCCCAGTGGCCGTCGCGCAGCGTTTCCGGCGCGTCACTCGTCTTTCGGGGATAGAGGTAATAATTCAGGATGAACGTGTTCGCTGGCAAATTCGTGATGATGAGAACCTCGGCGTCAATCGGCAGTTCCCTCTGGCATCTCGCGATGAACTCATGGTCCTCAACCAAATCCAGCTTCCCGTCAAGAAGCAATTTCCGCCTCTCTTCATTCGACCTCCCGCGCAGAAGCGGTGCTTCCCGCGCAAGGAGGCGCACCTCGGCGGCGAGAGGGAAGACGGAAATGACGAAATGCAGGAAAAGCCCCGCCACAAGCAGGACTGATACCGGATTCTTTCCAAGCCGCCGAATCGCATTCATCATGAAGTCACCTTGCCGCAGTTTGATATGATATTATAGTTGAAGCATCGCGGCCAAATGCAACTTGAAATGGACGGTCCACATCGGGATTTTCAACATGCTTATGGGAAACAGGAAAACCAAACCATGAGCCCGGACACACTCCGAGAGGTTGACAGCGTCGAGATCACCACCTTGGTCGACAACGTCGTCGATCTGCTCCTTGAAAACGCCGACCACGTCAAGCGCGCCCCGCGAATCCGCGACGGGAAGCCGGCGCCGCCGCTCATCGCCGAACATGGGTTCTCGGCGCTGATCAAGGTGTCCCACGGCGACTCCTCGCATACCATCCTTCTCGACGCCGGCCTCAGCGAAACCACCATGCTCATAAACGCCGACCGCCTGGGAATAGATTACTCACAGGTCGAGGCCGTCGTCATCAGCCACGGCCACATCGACCACATCAAGGCGCTCGCGCCCGCGCTCAAGCGCCTGCGACCGGGCATCCCCATCGTCATTCATCCCCACGCATTCGCGCCGCGCATCATAAGGATTCCGGACGGGACAGAGGTGCGCATGACCCCGCTCGACCCGGCGGAACTCGAGCGCGCGGGCGCGCGGATTGTCCGCGAGAAGGGTCCGTCGTCGCTCGCGGACGGCATGCTCCTCGTCACCGGCGAAATCCCCCGTGAAACCGCCTTCGAATTCGGGTTCCCCGTCCAATACGCCATTGTGGATGGTGTTGAGCAGCCGGATTTTCTCACGCCCGATGACCAGGCGATAGCGGTGGCGGTTAAGGGGAAAGGCCTGGTGGTAATCTCGGGATGCGCCCATGCAGGCATCGTGAACACGCTACGTTACGCGCGCAAGATCACTGGCGTGGAAAAAGTCCACGCCGTCATCGGAGGGTTCCACCTGGCCGGGCCTTTGTTCGAGAGAGTGATCGAACCGACCGTTTCCGCGATCAAGGAGATGCGCCCCGCCTTTGTCCTGCCCACTCACTGCACGGGCTGGAAGGCGATACACCAATTCGCGCGCGAGTTCCCCGACGCATTCATCCAGAACAGCGTCGGAACCCGCGTCGTCTTCGGCAATGCTTCGTAGGGACAGGCCCCCGCGCCTGCCCCCGCGCCGCCGATGTAGGGGCGCGATTCATCGCGCCCGAAAACGGCTTCTGCCTGAAAGGAGCGACGACAATGTTCGAACGATCAAAATGCGACCTGTGCGGCGATTGCCTCGTCGAATGCCAGCACACCGACTATGACCGCGAGCACGCCATCGCCGAGATGACCGCGCTCATCGAGGGAAGACCGACCTCCGTCGCCAGCCAGTGCATCACATGCGCCGCCTGCAACGAGTGGTGTGAAAAGGGCGCCAACCCCTTCGACCTCATCTGCGAAACGCAGGAGAAGACCAACGCGCTCGAGGTTCCCGACGAGGTCGTCAGCATGTTCGATTACATGTGCAAGGGGCGAAACGAAGTCCGAAAGGGAGCGCCCGGCAAGCCCGCCATCTCCTCATGCGTCATCAAGCCCGCCCTTCCCAGGCCGCTCGAGGGCTCGCTTTTCGACGACCTCACCCACATTCGGGGCGAGGATTATTTCTGCTACATAGGCTGGGTTCACATGGGCAAGTCAAGCCCGATAGACAAAGGAATCCGATCTTTCATCGCAAATCTGGCCGCCGTCGGCGCACCCGAGATCGTGTTCGTGCACGACGACTGCTACGCCACCGCCACGACCAAGGCGAAGCAATATGGCCTCGATGTGCCGTTCCGGCCAATCCACATCATCGAATATCTGCGCGGCCAAATGAAGGCGCGGAAAAGCGAGGTCAAGAAGCTCGGAATGAAAGTCGCGTACCAGCGCCCATGCGCGTCGCGCTACACGCCCGAGAAGGAGCCGATGCTCGACGAGCTGTTTGAGTTGATCGGCGTCGAGCGCGTCAGGAGAACCTACGACCGCAGAAACGCCCTGTGCTGCGGGCTTCCCCTCATGTTCCGCGACATGGAGAAAGGCGCCGCCCTCCAGCGGAGGAATCTCGATGACGCCAAACAGACCGGCGCCACCGCGATGGCGTTCCTTTGCCCGGTGTGCATCCGAGGACTCGGCGGCGGCTGCACCGAGCGCGGCCTCGACATCTACATGCTCAGCGACCTCTGCCGCCTCGCCCTCGGCGAGGAACTGCCGCCATACTCGGCGTAAAGACGCCGTGAAATTCTGTGAATTGGCTGTAGCGGCAAGCCCCCCGCGCCTGCCCCCGCCGGCCACGCTTCGCCCAATTGACCGCAACCACCATTGCGGGGCCGCACGGCGCGCGCCGACACTCATTCCTCCCTCTTTGTGCTCTTCGTGGACAGGCCCCCTTCAAACAATTGAACCACCCCCACATAGAAGAGGGGTATGAAGAAGATCGCCAGGAACGTGGCCGTGATCATCCCGCCCAAAACGCCGGTGCCGATGGCCGTTTGCGCTCCAGCGCCTGCGCCGCTGGCCATCGCCAGAGGGAGCACGCCAAACCCGAACGCCAGTGAAGTCATCAGGATCGGGCGAAGCCTCAATCTGGCCCCTTCCAGCGTGGCTTCAATCAGCCCCATTCCCTCTCTGACCCTGGCCATGGCGAATTGCACGATCAAGATGGCGTTCTTGGTTGTAAGCCCCAAGACGGTAAGGAGCCCAATCTGAAAATATACGTCGTTCGGCAGGCCGCGAAGCGATGTGCCGACCACTCCGCCGATGACTCCGAGCGGCAGCGCCAGCATGACCGAAATCGGAACGGTCCAACTCTCGTAAAGCGCGGCCAGACAGAGGAATATCACGATCATGGAAAACGCATACAACAGCGGCGCTTGGGATTTGGCCATCCGCTCCTGGTAAGACACCCCCGTCCAGTCAAAGCCGATGCCCCTCGGCAATTTCGAGACGATCTCTTCCATCGCCTGCATCGCCTCTCCTGAGCTTTTCCCCTGCGGCGGTTCCCCCCAGATGTTCAGCGAAGGGAAGGAGTTGAAACGTTCCAGCCGCGATGCTCCATAGCTCCAGCGCCCGGATGCGAATGAAGAAAACGGCGTCATCGTCCCCGCTTCATTGCGCACGTACAACCGCTCCACGTCGGTGGGCAACATGCGGTGGTGAGCGTCGGCCTGAACGTACACTCGTTTGACACGTCCCCCCTGAATGAAGTCATTCACATATGCGCTGCCGAATGAGGCCGAGATCGCGTTGTGAATGGCGTTGATCGGAACTCCCAGGGCGCCCGCCTTTTCCCAATCCACGTCGATTCGATATTGGGGCACATCTTCCAGGCCGTTCGGACGGACACGCGTCAGCCTCACGTCATGGCTTGCCATGTCAAGCAACTTGTTGCGCGCCGCCATAAGCGCCTCGTGACCCAGCCCACCCCGATCCTGCAGTTGAAAATCGAATCCGCCCGCCTGGCCCAGCTCGACAACCGCCGGCGGCGGAAACGCATGTACCCGTGCATTGCGGATTCTCGAAAACGCCGACATCGCTCGACCGACCACCGCGTCTACTTTCAGCTCAGGCCGGTCGCGCAGTTCCCAGTCCTTGAGCTTGATGAACGCCATCCCCACATTCTGTCCCGCCCCGGCAAAACTCCTGCCGCTCAGCGACATGATGGATTCGACCGCTTCTTTTTCGTCCATCAAGAAATGGTTTCGGACAGTCGTCATGACCTGCTCGGTCTGCTCCAGGGTCGAGCCGGTCGGCAACATCGCCTGGACGAACATGATGCCTTGGTCCTCATCGGGCAGATATGCGGTCGGCATTCGTCGGAACAGAAAACCCAGGGCCGCTGCAATAAGGACATAAATGAACAGGTAACGCAGTTTTCTGGAAAGAATCCGGCCGACCATCGCCTGATAGCCGTCTCTTACACGATAGAAAACCCGATCAAACCAGCGGAAGAATGGCCGGAACAAGAAGAAGCCGGTCTCGGCAGGCTCGTGCCCCTTTGCCACCGGCTTGAGAAGCGATGCGCAAAGAACAGGGTTCAGGATCAGCGCCACCACAACCGATAACAACATTGCGGCGATGACGGTGATGGAGAATTGCCGATATATGACTCCGGTCGAGCCGCCGAAGAAAGCCATGGGGCCGAATACCGCCGCCAGCACCAGCCCGATGCCAATCAACGCGCTCGTGATCTCTCCCATGGACTTGCGGGTCGCTTCCTTGGGCGGCAGTCCTTCCTCTTTCATGACGCGTTCCACGTTCTCCACTACTACGATGGCGTCGTCCACCAGAAGCCCGATGGCCAGCACCATGGCGAACATGGTCAGCATGTTGATGGAGAATCCGAACAACCCTAGCACTGCGAAAGTCCCCAGAATGACCACCGGCACCGCGATGGTCGGAATGAGCGTGGCCCTTAGGTTTCCGAGGAACAGATACATCACCAGGAAGACCAACAGAATCGCCTCAAACAGTGTCTTGACCACTTCTTCGATGGCCACTCTCACGAAGGGCGTGGTGTCATAGGGATAGATGACCTTCATCCCGGACGGGAAATATTTCTCCAAGTCCTTCATGGTGGCCTTGACGGCGTCCGCGGTGTCCAGCGCATTGGCGCCTGCGGCCTGCCGCACGGCCAGCACAGAGGCAGGCTTGCCATTGTAAAGTGATTGCGTCTCGTAACGCTCGGCGCCCAATTCCGTCCACCCCACGTCCCGCACCCGCACGACAGAGCCGTCTGCATTGACCCGCAAGGGGATTGCGGCAAACTCTTCAGGTGTCTTCAGGAGGTTCTGGACAATGATGGAGGCGTTCAATCGTTGGCCTCTCACCGCGGGAGCCCCGCCGAATTGGCCGGCGGAAACCTCGACATTATAGGCGCGAAGGCCGAGGACCACGTCTTCTATCGTCAACCGATAATCGGTCAGCTTATCCGGATTCAGCCACACCCGCATTGCATACTGGGAACCGAAGCTTTCCACTTCGCCCACACCCGGCACCCGCGCCAGCACGTTCTCAACCTGGGATTGGGCGTAATCCGCCAAGTCAATCATGTCCATGCTGCCGTCTTCCGAGGTCAAGCCCACCAGCATAAGGTAGTTTCTTGTGGATTTGCTGACCTTGACCCCCTGGCGCTGCACCACGTCGGGCAGGCTCGCCATAGCGAGTTGCAGTTTGTTTTGCACCTGGGCCCAGGCAAGGTCCGGATCGGTCCCCGGAGCAAACGTGAGTTCAATTCTTCCCGCGCCGGATGCGTCGCTAGTGGCCGACATGTAAAGCATCTTGTCGAAGCCCGTCATCTTCTGCTCAATGATCTGGACCACGCTGTTTTCAACCGTCTCGGCGGAAGCCCCGGGATAAAAAGCGCTGATCGAAATCGAGGGGGGAGCGATCGGGGGATACTGCGAAATCGGCAGGTTATAAATCGCCAGCCCGCCTGCCAGCATCATCACAATCGCAATGACCCATGCGAAGACCGGGCGGTCCAAAAAAAAGTTCGATAACATCGAGACGCTCCTTCAATTCGATTCTGCGGGCGGACTCGTTTCGGAAACTCCCTGGCCGCCTGAGGAAACAACCTTCACCGTGTCGCCCGGGCGCACGTTTAACATGCCTTCAATGATCAAGCGCTCTCCACTCGATAATCCCGAGGAAACGAGCCACTGATCGCCGATAGCGCGATCAAGCGTCAGCATCCGCTGTTGCACCGTGCCAGTCTCATCCACAATCAGCGCGATCGGCTTGCCCTTCGGATTGCGCGTCACGCCTTGCTGAGGAACGAGCACCGCCCCTTCAGCCACACCCTCTTGCACAACCGCCCGCACGAACATGCCCGGCAGGAGCAGATGCTCGGGATTCGGGACCACGATACGCACCGTGAAAGACCCGGTCGCCGGGTCCACCGTCACGTCCCGGAACTGCAGCGTGCCTTCGTGGGAATACGGGGTTCCATCTTCGAGAACCAGTCGGACTCTTTTTTGATTTTCCCCATCCGCACTGAGCCGCCCTGTCTCAAGGCTTCGTTTCAAACGCAGCAACTCCGCCGACGATTGGGTCACATCCACATAAATCGGGTCCAACTGTTGAATGGTTGCAAGACTCATTGGCTGGTACGCCGTCACCAGCGCCCCGTCTGTCACGTTGGACCTGCCGATCCGGCCCGAGATGGGCGCCGTCACGCGGGTGTAGCCTAGATTGATGCGTGCTCCTTCAACCTGCGCCTTCGAATATTCAACCTCGGCCCGCGCCTGTTCCAGAGCGGCTGCCGCGTCATCATACGCCTGTTTGCTCACCAATTCGTCGGCGAGCAGGTCCGCGTACCGCTCGGCCCTCAACCGGACCACTGAAAGATTGGCCTGCGCCTTCCCCAGCGACGCCTTCGCAGAATCGTGCGCCACCTGAAACGGAGCGGGATCAATTTGATAAAGCAATTCGCCCGCCTTGACATCGGAGCCTTCCTTGAATAGACGCTTCTGGATGATGCCGTTCACCTGGGGCCTGATTTCAGCAACCAGATACGCACAGGTCCGACCCGGCAACTCCGTGCTCAGCTCGACCTCATGCGTCTCGACGGCCACCGTGGCCACCTCCGGCACACGTGCCTGAGCGGCTTGCCGCCCGCTTCCGCTGTGGCAGCCGCCCAGCAACAAAAGCGCCAGCACCACAACGGCGCATCCTAATGGTTCAAAACGCTTCCTATACATACCCATCAAACTCCTCCAAAACATCCATCATGACATGCGCATACTCGCAAGACTGCACGGGTCTTCTCCCTTACCCCAACCCTCTCCCACTGGGAGAAGGCGCATTCAAGTTTCTCTTTTCCACTGTGGGAAGGCAGGGTGAGGGGCTTGGGTCGCGGCTCCGTCGCACCGTGAGCATTGGGGCGATGCTGCACGTTCCAGGCGCGGCTTCAGGGCTATGGCATCACAACGATGCCGCCGCTCTAAGCGCTCGAATACCTCCGAGGGAGAAGCGCGTAATGTGGTCTCCAATCGTCGCGATATCGGCAGGATTGAAACCCTCCGGCCGAAGCGCCGCGATGATCTGTTTTCCCGTAAAATGCTGCAAACACTGCCCAATAATGCTCATCGCACAAAGGAAGATCTCGTCGCTCTCCTCCCCCTCCCCGGCCCTCTCCTCCTGGAGCAATTCACGGAGAATGCTCACCAGGTACACATGAAGAGGTCGGATCGAACTCTGCACCACCCGGCCAAGCGCGCCGGTCGGATCGGAGATTTCCCTGGCCATCAGCTTTCCATGCCAGGCAGGAACGCCCTCACCCAAAATACGCAAGAGAAGGGAGTGAATGAATGCTCTCAGTTTTTCCTCCGGTGTCGCTCCATCCCCAAGGCCCAAATCGGGCGGATACTTTCTTCTCGCCGATTGGAGCGAGTGCTCCAGAACGGCCACATAGAGCCCTTCTTTGTCCCGGAAGTGATAATTCACCGCGGCCACATTGGCGCCGGCACGGCTGCAAATCTCCCTCACCGTCGCAGACCGGAATCCACGCTGAGCAAACACCTCTCCCGCCGCCTCAATCAGCTTTGCCTTCGTGTCATCGCTCTTTTTCGAGATGTCTTCCATCGCACACCCGAAGCCAGGGTATTCAAACAAACGTTTCAAACAATAGTTTACGCCGTGAACTCGATTTTGTCAAGAAAGCTTTAGACACGCGACCGCCGAGATCACCCTGCCCCGCGCGAGAGATTAAAGGCCTTCCTGACCGCCAAAAACTGCCCGGGCCAATGGAATCAGAGGGAATCCCGTGTGTTCCCAGGGAGCATATCCAGGGTTAGCTTGACCGGCCGGAACGTAGCGTAATCGAAAACAAAGACCGTGTCCGATTGAGCGACGCTCCGGCGGAGTTCAACCGCCGAGTAAGCAGGCGCCCCCTTTTCCAATTCATATTGCGCTCCCGCGAAATCCGGCGTCGAGACCTTATCCACCGAGAACACATCCTTGCAGGTTCCGATGAGGCGGTCGCCCTTCCGCGGGGCCTCCCCGCGTTCCAGGTCCGCTAACAGCAATAATGAGCTATGGGGCAGGACGAACGCCGATATGCTCCCCTTGCGAACCAGCATGGCGGGCATATTGATAAGCAGTATCCTTCCACCGGCCTTGGGCGGGTTCTCGATCGAGTTGATGTATTGCGCTGAAGCGCGAGCGATCTCGGACGCCCGCGTATAGGCGCCCATGAAATAGCTCACATTGACCAGGTTGTTCTTGATCGGGACTATCAGGACACACACGGTCAGCAATGTCGCCACGCCCCTCTTGCTGAAGCGGGCGGAGAACTTCTGGAGGAATTCATCGCCTCTCGGAACGATATCGAGCAGCCAGACCGCCGCTTTGTGGATTGTCCCCGTCAACAGCAGCGAAGCGGCGATCGCGGGAAAGTACAGATGGCAACATCTGACGTCCGTCTCAAGCGCCACAAGCGCGACGTTCGCCGCAAGCCAGCCTACCAGAAATCGTTCTTTCGGTGAAGACCTGACCAGCGCGGTTGCCGCTATTGCGGTCATGAAGACCGCACTCCATCGAAGGTACCACCCATGTGACGGAACCAGCGCCGCCGGTATGACGGCCCGGATGAACTGAGACGGCGCCAACACCATATCGAATGCCGTGAGGACCCGCCACAGGAATTTTGCGAGCACGTCCGGCCTGAGAAGGTTGATCGAGTGTCGGCTCAGCGCGCATCCAAACTCCGCACGAACGATCAGAAACCCGGCTGCGAGCAGCACGAACGGGATTAAGAGCAGAGCGATGCCCCACAACCTTCGCGAGAAGGTGTTCGCCTCCCCCGCCCCGAATACTCCTTCGGGGTCAAACACGATGTAGAGGAAAAGCACCACCAGGAAGTTCATGGCCGTCGGATAGGTAAATAATGAGACGGCGAATACGAGGCACGAGCCGACATAGAAGATTCTGGCGCGACTGAT
This sequence comes from uncultured bacterium, assembly GCA_964510165.1. Lineage (GTDB taxonomy): Bacteria > Abyssobacteria > SURF-5 > SURF-5 > SURF-5 > CAZEBC01. The sequence continues at coordinate 14,799 of CAZEBC010000022.1, read as the reverse complement.
TCCGTGGCGCCGAAAGAGGAAGAAACATATGAGGAGCGCGAGGGCGGATGCCGAGGCCGGCATGTTCGCGATGATGGTCTCCGGGACGAACAGGCCACCCGAAAACAGGACAGTGGCGAAGAACCCATGAGACGGTCTTTCGAGCAGGAGGGCAGCCAGGCGAAACACGACCAGCGCATTGAGCAGGTGGATGATAAGCAGGTTGAGGTTTATCCAGAACGTATTGAAGCCGAACACCGAAAGGGGCGCCCCGGCCAGTACCAAAGAGAGCGGATGATAGTGATATGAATTTGTTTGCTCGGCGAAAATCGTCGGAAACGCAAATCGGTATCGGTGGAGCCATACCACAAGGTCCCCCGTGACATAGAGAGACAACATGTCCCTGAACACAAGCACAAGGGAAATCACCAGGAGCGCTCCCAAAATGGGATATCTGAACCTCTGGAGACCACGAAACTTCATGAAAATGCCTCTTGAGTCTGTCCCATATCGGGGACACCCCTCGCAGTATACATCATCCGGGGCCGCCAATCCAAGCCTATTGCGAGTCTGACGCACTTGACAAAGGCGGCGGTTCACGATATAATTTGCATGTAGCACGTCCAACTTCTAATCATGAAACACGCAACAAAAAACATGCTCCGGGCGGGCGAACTCGCCAGGCGCGCCGGGGTCTCCGCCGCAACCATCAAGCATTACGTTAATGAAGGGCTCTTGCCGAGACCCCATAAGACGGGCAAGACAATGGCCTATTACGACGAGGCCTGCGTGGAGCGTATCCGTCTCATCAAGAAACTTCAGCGCGAGAAATTCATGCCGCTCGATGTCATCAAGCGCCTGCTCGATTCCGGCTCGGCGTTGGAGGAGGAGCTTGAGCTCGGGCGAGCGATCTTCAAGACCGACCGGCTTCCCGCCGAGGGCCGTCCGGTGAGCGAGGCGCGCATCGAGCGGCACACGGGCTACCCCATCGAGAAGATCAGGCTGCTCGAAAAGGAGGGGCTTGTGACGCCGGGCACGGCTGATGGGGGCAAGTATTACGATTCGATTGATTGCCGGATCATCGAGATCATGAAGCGGCGCGAGGAGACGGGTGTGCCGTTCGATCATTCGGTCGAGACTGTGCGGGCGTACCGGGACGCGATGGAGCGCGCGGTGCGCGAGGACATCCGGCTGTTCGCGAAGAACATGCTCGGCGATTTTTCGACGCGACAGACGGTGAAGTTCCTGACCGAGGCCGACGAATCGCTTGACAGATTCGTGGTGCTGATCCGGCACAAGTTGCTGCGCAGCCTGAGCCGAGACGCAATCGCGCAGACAGCGGGGCTTTCGGAGCGTCTGGCGATGCTGTCATTCTTGCCGATTGCCGGCCGCGAATTGCCCGCCGAACCGCCGAATAGTCCCGATGAGCGGCTCGCTTATTTTTTGCTGCAGGGCCGCTACGAACCGGCTCTCGAGACATTGAAGGCGGACGCCGGGGACGACACTCTGTATTCGGCGGCGGCCATCGTTGCGCATGTTTTGCGAGGCGACACGAGCGCAGCGCTTGACATGGCGGAGCGGCATGTTCCCCGTCCGGCGCGGCGACCCGAGCAGAACGCAGCGGCGGCGCTTGCGTATATGTTTGCGGCCGGGGCGGCCTCCGGCTTCTCGTCACCAATGGTTTACTTGAAAAAGGCGCTCGGGCGCCTGCGGCGCATCGAGGGCGCTCGCGAGACTAATGACGTCTGGTCGCTTCTTTCCTTGTATGTTTGCGGCGCGGTCTATACGATACTTCCGGTCGTGTTCGACATGCGCGAAAAAGGCATCGAGATGCTTGAGCGCGCGATAGAAGCGTTGAGACGCGAGCCGCCGGGTCGCGAGATTTCAAAGAGACCGGACTGGCCCGCGTGGCTTGCCAGGACATTCGAACGCGAGATTGCGCCCGCGGTGGAGGTGCGCGCTTACAGGTTCTTGACGGAGGCGCACATGGAGTTGGGCCGCTCGAAGCAGGCTCGGGAGCATCTTGCGAGGATCATCGAGCTGGCCGACCCCGACGACGAACATTCAAGATGGGCGAGGCTGAAGAAGATAGAGGTCAAGGGATAGGGCCGTGAATTGTAGGGGCGGCCCTGTGTGGCCGCCGGGGCGCACACATTTCGTAGGGGCACGGCGCGCCGCGCCCCTACAGAGAAGGCCGAGGGTTGCCGAAGGAGGCAATATGCCGAAAGCGACTGAAGCGGTTGTTGATACCCTGATCGAGGCGGGCATTGACCACGTGTTTGGCCTGCCGGGCGGAGCGACGCTGTTCCTTTTTGATGCGCTCTTTGACAGGCAGGACCGAATCAGAACCGTGCTTGCCCGGCAGGAAGGCGGGGCGGCCTGCATGGCGGACATGTACGGCAGGCTGACGGGCAAGCCGGGGGTGATCATAGGTCAGGGCGCATGGATGGGCTCGAACGCAGCGTTCGCCGTGATGGAGGCATACATGGCCGGCTCGCCGATGCTGATAATCGGCGACGTATCGGACTACGCGGGGCTGATCCAGCACGGGCCGTATCAGTGCGCGGGCGGCGAGTACGGCTCGATCAACCTTCCGAACATCATGCGTTCGATGACCAAGTACACCACGGTCGCGAACACGGCGTCGGAGTTCGTGCACGGGACACAGCTCGCTATAAAGCACGCGGTCACAGGGCGCCCCGGGCCTGCGTGTGTGCTGGTCAGGTGGGACGTGATGACGTCGGAGATCGAGCCTGAGTCTGCGCATCCGAGGGTGTATCCGCTGGTCGGCCATCTGAGCGTATCGCCGCCGTGCATCTCGGCGGGCGACGCAGACAGAGTGGCCGAGATGCTGCTCGAGGCGAAGAACCCGGTGATGATCGCGGGCAGAGGCATCCACGTCTCGCGCGCGTATAAAGAGGTTCAGGAACTCGCCGAGCTTATCGGGCTGCCGGTCGCGACGAGTTACATGGGAAAGAGCGCCATTGCAGAGACGCACGACCTTGCGCTCGGGACGATGGGCAACATCGGGCAGCGAGTGGCGAACGAGATGATCAGCGCGGCTGACGTGCTGCTTGCGGTCGGCACCGGCCTGTCACCTGAGAACACGCGGATGCTCTCGCCCGATTTTATCAACGCCGAGCGCCAGAAAATCATCCACATTGATATCGATCCGTTAAACGCCGGCTGGACGTTCCCGGTCGCCATCGGTGTGGCCTCCGACGCGAAGGCGGCGCTTTGCGCGATCATTGATTCCATCAAGGCGAGGAACCCCAAGATAGACGTCGGCACCAAGCTCGCCGAGTTGAAGAAGCTGAAGGTCGAGCACGAATTCTTCTCGTGCGAGTGGTGTTCGTCTGACGAGGAACCCATCGCCGCCGAGCGAATTGTGCGCGAATTGAATGACGCGCTCGGCCCGGACGGCCTGCTCGTGCTCGACGGCGGCAATAACCGCATGTGGTGCGCCAAGCATTTCAGGTCGAAGTCGGCGGGACAGGTGGTGGCGCCGGGCGGCGCAGCGGGAGTGGGCTGGAGCGTGCCGGCCTCGCTGGCGGCGCAGATGATAGCGCCGGAGCGGAAGGTGACGTGCGTGTGCGGCGACGGCGGCATGATGATGATGCTGTATTGCCTCGAGATGGCGAAACAATATGACCTACCGCTGACGTATGTCGTCATGAACAATTCGAGCCTTGGAAACGTGAGGGACTTCCAGTCGCCGGAACGCCGGATCGCGACCGAATATCCGGAGACCGACTTCGCCGGGATCGCACGCTCGATCGGCTGCAAGGGCCTGAGGATCGAGAAGCCCGGAGAACTCAAGGCCGCGCTGAAGGCGGCGATCCAGAGCGACCGGCCCGCGCTTATTGATGTCGTTATCAGCAAGGATGCGCATTTCAGGCTCATGATGTGAGGAAAAGATTTATCCGAGGAGAACACGAAGGGTCACGAAGAGAGGCGGCGGCGTTGATCCGAAGGAGGAACGGCCATGGAATTCAAGGAAATTGAGGAGAGAGGCAGCGCGCTTGCCGGGATGCCTGTCAGGCACATCCGCGAGGACGTGATGGCGCGCACGATTGAGCAACTGAAGAAGAAGGCGCCCAAATCGGAGCAGATGTTCAAGGCGGCGCAGAAAGTGATACCGGGCGGCTGCGAGCACATGCTGTCGCACACCGTGCCGTATCCCGTCTTCATTGACCGCGGAGATGGCGCGTACCTGACGGACGTTGACGGCAATCGCTACGTGGATTATCTGAATGGAGGCGGGCCGGTGCTGCTCGGTCACAATCCGCCCGCCGTCATCGAGAAGATGGCGGACGTGCTCAGGAAGAAGGGGTCGTTTCACGGACTGTGCGACGAATATGAGACGCTTGCGGCGGAGAAGATAGTCGAGCACATGCCCGCCGTCGAGAAGGTGAGGTTCTTGCAATCGGGCACTGAGGCGGACATGGCGGCCATCCGGCTGGCGCGCGCGTACACGGGCAAGAAGAAGATCGTGAAGTTCTGCGGAACTTATCACGGCTGGTCGGATCAGCTTGTGGTGGACCTGTGGGTGCCGAACAGCGGCCGGTTCATGGCAAACGGAATCCCGGAGGAGGTCACGGCGAACACGGTCATCGTGCCGCAGAACGACCTCGATGCGCTTCGACGAGCCGTCGAGGAGCACGAAAAAGACGGCGGAATCGCGGCGGTGCTCGTGGAGCCCCTCGGGGCCGAATCGGGCACGATGCCGCTTTCTGAGGATTTCCACAAAGAGCTTCGCAAGATAACGAAGGAGCACGGCATCGTGCTCATTTACGACGAGGTGGTCACCGGATTCAGGGTTGCCATGGGCGGCGCGCAGGAGCGTTTCGGCGTGGACCCGGAGCTTACTGTGCTCGGCAAGATCATGGGCGGATGTTTCCCCTCGAGCGGCGCGCTGGCCGGCAAGGCCGAGTTGATGGATATCCTGAATTCCGGCATCCTGTCGGGCGGAAAATCGTGCTTCGTGGCAGGCACGATCGCGGCGAACCTGCTCTCGTGTGCGGCGACGTACTTCACCATTTGCGAGATCGAGCGGACCAACGCGATCGAGAAGGCCGCGGCGATAACCGACCGTCTGACCCATGAGTTGAACGTGCTGTTCGAGGACAGGAATTTCCCGTTCTTCGCTTACAATTACGGCTCGATACTGCACGTCGAGATGACGGGCGCATTCCATATTGACGTGAACAGCGAGGACGGGATTCCGCGGATATTCGAGCGGAAGACGGCGGCAACGAATTACCAGACGTTCCTGCGCAACGAGGGCGTGATGACGCTGATGGGCAAGGGGTTCGTGACGAGCGCGCACGGGGGGGCGGAGATCAAGCGGACGGTCGAGGCGTATAACAGGCTGCTCGACGCGATGTGAGTTTTCTGAAGAAGGTTTCAGGAGGAAAACGTAATGAAGCTTCCCGAAAAGGGACTGTCAAAGCAAGAACTGTTCACCAGGCTGAATGATTACCGCGCTGGGGATTTTGACTGGAGGACGGGCCGCGCGTTCGCGTATGTGTACGACCCAGGCGAGGAAGCGCTTGACGTAATCAAGAAAGCGTACGTGGATTTTCTCTCCGAAAACTGCCTGTATGCAAACCTGTACCCGAGCGTGCTCCGGTTCGAGAACGAGCTTGTGGCGATCGCGGCCGAGCACCTGAGCGGCGACTCGAGCGTGGTCGGCAACTTCACGAGCGGCGGAACCGAAAGCGTGCTGCTCGCGGTCAAGACGGCTCGCGATTATGCGCGCGCGAAGAAGCCGCACATCAAAGAGCCGGAGATAATTCTGCCGGTCACCGCCCATGGCTCATTCCACAAGGCGGCCGACTATTTCTGCTTGAAGAAGGTTCCGGTTCGTGTGGACCCGGTGACTTTCAAGGCCGACGTGGACGCGATGCGCAGGGCGGTCACCTCAAACACGATTCTGCTGGTCGGCTCGGCGCCCTCGTACGCGCACGGGGTGGTGGACCCCATCCGCGACATCGGGAAGCTCGCGCTCGAGCGCGGCATTTTGTTCCATGTGGATGCGTGCGTGGGCGGGTTCATGCTGCCGTATTTCCGACGGCTGGGCGCGCCGGTTCCCGATTTCGATTTCTCCGTGCCGGGCGTCACTTCGATGTCGATGGATTTTCACAAGTATGCGTTCGCGGCCAAGGGCGCGTCCGTGGTGCTGTATCGCAACAGCGATATCCGATATCACCAATTCTTCATGTGCGCCGAGTGGACAGGCTACACGCACTTGAACACGACGGTCCAGAGCACCAAGTCGGCGGGTCCGCTGGCGGCGGCGTGGGCGATACTTCATTTCATGGGTGACGACGGCTATCTCAGGATGTTCAGGAATATGCTCGAGGACACCAGGAAAGTCTGCGCCGCGATAGAGGAGATGGACGACTTGCGGCTGCTCGGCAGGACCGACTCGAACATGTTCGCGTTCACATCGGACACCATCGGGATATTCCATCTCTACGATGAACTGGTCGAGCGTGGCTGGCACGCGCAGGCGCAGTTTAGCTTCGGCGACGCGCGCGAGCATCTGCACATGGGGATCAATCCGGGTAATCATCGGTGGATTGACGATTTCATACGCGACCTGCGCGAGTCGGTCGAAAAAGTGAAGGGAATGGAATACGGAAAGGTGGGCGCGAAGGTGCGGGAGATGTTTGGCGCGATGCGGCCCGAGGAGTTTGGAGATGAGCATTTCGTGCAGCTATTGGCGATGGCGGGAGTCGAGGGGGCGTCGCTGCCGACGAAATGGGCGACGATCAACGAGATGCTCGACGCGCTCAAGCCAAGCCTTCGCGAACGGCTGCTGGGACAGTACTTGAACGTGTTGTACCGGTGAGCCAGGAGCGGTCGGACGGGTCCGACTTGTCCGACCAGTCGGACACGATCCGCCTACTCTACCATCTGGCGTTTCTGCTGTCTCACCTCTTCGAGCAGGGCCTTGATGCGTTCCATCTCGCGCTGGTCTCTGCGCTCCTTCAGGATTTCCTCATACTCGAGGGGATGATGTTCTTTGAGTTCCTCCTTGGAAATCTTGCCTGTGATCCAGACCTTGCTCATCGGGAAGACCTCGGGGTTGAGGTGCACGTTATACATGTGCCAGATGATGATCGCGAGGAAGGCAAGGATCGCCTCGAAGCCATGGACGATGCGGATGATGTCAAGGACGCGGATGGGGACGAGCGCGATGGTGGCCTCCTGGAACCAGAGCATCAGCCCCGTCACGGCCATTACGAATATGCCCCACACGAGCGCCCAGTACTCGAACTTTTCGATGAAATTGAACTTGCCGAACCTGGGCTTCTCGTCGCGAAGCCCCAGATTGTGGAGGAACAAGGCGATTGCGTCTCTGGCGTCATGAGGAGTCGGTATGATCTTATGGAAGTCGCGGTTGCCTTGAGGCGAGACCATGACATAGATGATCTGAAATATTCCCACTCCCATCAGGGTGATTCCGGCGACGCGATGGATGACGCCGCGCAGCCAAAAGCTTTCAGGGAAGAAGAACAGTTTGTGGATGAGCGGCGCATTGGGGAACACGAGCGGGATTCCGGTCAGCACGAGCGTGAAAAAGCTCGTGAACAGGATGATGTGTTGGATGCGTTCGGCGAGGGTGAGCCGAACAAACTCCTCGTCGTCGGGCATCAGATCGGCGTCTTCAAATTTTTCGGCTGAAAGCAGGCCGGCCTCTTTTGCCTTGGCCAGAAGTTCGAGATCGTCATCGTTAATCTTCACGCTACAACCCCTTCCCTTACCTCATGCCTGTTTCCTGGCTTTTCTGCGCCGGGCGAACAGGTCGGCGACGATGAACACCAGGAATCCAGTGATTGACGCAGCTATGAATATGGTATAGAACTTCTCCACGAAATACGCGCCCAGGCTGCTCTCCTTGGTCTCGCTCACATGGACCTTGCCGACGGCGAAGTTCTTGCCAGCCTGGGGATGGCACTTGCCGCAGGTTGTGGGGATATTGTCGGGGTGAACCGACGATTTCGGGTCCTCAGGCGGCCGGATATCATGGAACCCATGACAACTGGCGCAGTTGGCGACCTTTGTGTCGCCCATCTTGGAAGCGATCCCGTGGTAAGTGCCCAGGTAGCTCTTGAGCCGCTGGGAGGCGAATCCGTATCTCTTGCTCAGGGTTTCGTCCTCGTGACAGCGGGAGCAAATCTCCGCCACGTGGGTGGCGTATACGGCCGAATCGGGACTGGTGTGCGCTTTGATTGAGTGTTCGCCGTGACAATCGGTGCAGATGGGGACATCGTTATTCTGCAAAAGGAAATCCTGTCCGTGAACACTCTCGAGGTAGGTCTGGTAGATTCCCTGGTGGCACTTGGCGCACGTCTTGGGGATATTGAACCTGTTGATGAGAGAGTCGGGGTTGTCGGGCGGCTTGATCTTGTGAGAGCCGTGACAGTCGTTACAGGCGGCGGAAACGCTCAGCCCCTTCTCCTTGAGCGCCTTCATATGGACGCTGCTCTCGTAGGCTCTGATCTTCTCGGCCGGCGCCAAGTCGTGTTCAGCCACTATTGTCGTGTCGGTATGGCACTGGATGCAGATTTCGACCAGGTTCAGGGCAAAGACGGATGATTTTGGGTCTTCGGGCCGCAGTATGTTATGCGAGCCGTGACAGGTAACGCAGGTAGGGACAGACTTGTCGCCCGCTATGAAGGCCTCCCCATGCATGCTCGTCGTGTAATCCTCGTACTCCTGATAATGACAGGTTGAGCAGTCAACCTTTGCGAGGGGGGCGGCGTGCGGGAAATCTTCCGTGCCGGCGAGGTCGGCGTGGCAGTCGGCGCACTGAATGCCGCTCTGTCCATGGACCGAATTCTGGAAAATCTCGCGGTCAACGGCGAGCGAGACGCCTGCATCGTTTTTCAGGGAGGGGTCCTCGTGACACATGAGGCAATCCTCGTTGGATGCGGCGGCCGCCGCGTGAGTCCATGCCATCAGCCACAGGATCACGAAGGCGACAACGGTACGTTTAGACAACGGCATTCTCAGAGTCCGCTCCTTTTTCTGAACCTTCTTGCGAGGTCGGGTATCACCCAGACGAATGTAACGACCAGCAATCCGACCAGGACCCAGACGAAGGCCTTGCGCACGTAATATACGCTGCCGGCCTCCGGCTTCATTACGTCCACGTGTATCTTGGCCGATGCCACCTTCGAGGAGATTCCCGGATGACATCTGGCCTTGCCGCAAGTTTTCTCCAGATTGGCCGGATGAATGGAGGACTTGGGGTCAGTAGGGGGCCGAATATCGTGGTGACCGTGGCAGCTTGCGCAGTTGGCCACGGTCTTGCTGCCGTAACTGCTTGCAACGCCATGATAGCTCTGTTGATACGTGGCGGTGCGGTCGACCGGGATTTCATACTTGGTCATGATGCCTTCGACGCCATGGCATTTCGAGCAGAGCAGCGGAATATTGCCTTCCGTCGGCACCGAGATGGAGTGTTCTCCGTGGCAATCGGCGCAGACCGGCGCGTCGGGATTACGCTTCTCAATGGCGGCGACCCCGTGAGTGCTTTCTCGATATACCTCATAGACGCCGAGGTGACATTCACCGCATGTCTCGGGGCGGCGAGGCCGAATATTGGGTGTGCCTGCGGCCTGGATATCGTGAACGCCGTGACAGTCGGTGCACACCGCCGCGAACTGGATCAGCCCGTCGCGATAGAGCGCTTTCCCATGCACGCTCTGCTCATACTCCTGGAACGGCTTTTCGGCATGAATGTGGTGTTTGACGACCACCTGCATATTCTCATGACACAGGGCGCAGGTTCGGGGTATGTTGGCGCGGTAGACCGTGGACGCGGGGTCGTCTTTCGGCCTTATGTTATGACGGCCATGGCAGTCCGTGCATGTTGCCACATCGGCCACTCCGGCGGTTTTCGCCATCCCGTGAACGCTGTCACGGTATTGCTCCATGGGCGAGAAATCGGGGGCGCCCACCTTATTTCCCTGAACATGGCATTTCCGTGTGCAACTCACCTTCTCGGGATATTTCTGATGAGGCACTTCCCCGACGACGTGTTTCACCTCGCGCACGTCATCATGGCAGTCAAGACACTTCATGTTCTTGTGGACCGAGCTGTCGAGGATAGCGGGGTCCACGAACGGGGCTCGCGAATCCTCTCGCGCTTCTGAATGACACGCGATGCAATTGTCCCATTTGATCCACTCCGCATACGCAGAGGCGCTCAGCAGAAACACCAAGAGAATGGCAAACGCAGAGAGCAAAAATTTTCTGTGCATTTTTCCCCAAACCTTGTTGAAAAAAATAAGCTACTCGGTCAGGAGGGTCTGGTGCAAAGGGTTGTTACTGCGAAGACTCTCTCCCCATCGACCTCTCGGGAGTGCATGTGGGCTGTACCGGCAAAACGGCACACCGGTTACTGGCGCAATTATAACACCATCTGCGGGAAATTACAAGTGCCCGATGAAAATGCGGAAAAAAGGGCTGCGCCAAATGTAGGGGCGCCCCCTATGCGGGCGCCCGCGCGGCCACGCAGGGCCGCCCCTACGAGATACCGATTACGGGGCAGTCTCAGAGGAACCATTCGGGGTCGAGCCTGTTTTCGCGGGCGATCTTGGAATAGACATGGGCGCTTGGGCGAGGCGAGCGGGCCTGGGTGCGATAGTCAACCTCGAGCAGTCCGAATCTCGGGGTCAGGCCAAAGGCCCATTCGAAGTTGTCGAGCAACGACCAATGGAAATAGCCGCGCACATCGGCGCCG
>CAZEBC010000022.1:0-3961 GCA_964510165.1 uncultured bacterium | reverse complement strand
TGGCCCATTCCGATGGGCCAGGACAATTTGCCGGTTTCGATGGCGTCGAGGAACCACCAGTTGAACAGGAAATCGCTCAAGCGGGCAAGCGCCTTGTCGGGCAAATTTCCGGGCCGAAGCGGTTCGATCGCGGTGATGCTCTTGGCTATTCCCACGGCGCAATGTCTCCCGGGGGAATTTTCATGGAGGGCGTGGTAGGCGAGCGCGTGCGCCCGCAGCATGTTGGTCAGCACGATGCAGGCGGTCCGCAGACTTCGAGAGCCCGGGGGCCAGTTTCCCTCGATGTACGCCTGGTGCGCGTAGACGGCAGGCTCGTTGATGGTGTTCCATAATTGCACGAGCGCGCCCAATTCGCGGGCGGCCGCCTTTGCGAATCGGGCGAAATACTCGACCGCTTTCGGGTTTTCCCAGCCGCCCATTCTCGAGAGCCACAGCGGGTTGGTGAAATGGTGGAGGGTAACCATCGGCTCGATGCCGCGCTCGCGAAGCGCCCCAAGGACCCTGCGGTAATGGTCGAATTCATCGCACGAGAAGAGGCCCTCCTGCGGTTCGAGGCGGCTCCACTCGATGGAGAGGCGGTGCGCATTGTGGCCGAATTCCTTGATGAGGTCGAAATCTTCGCGGTAGCGGTTGTACTGGTCGCAGGCTATTTCCGAGGTGGACCCGTCGGCGATCTTGCCGGGACGGCGCTCCCACTCCCACCAGTCGTTGTTCCGGTTGCCGCCCTCCACCTGATGCGCCGAGGTGGCGGTCCCCCAGAGGAATCCTTTTGGGAATTCGATGGGCCGGGTCAACTCCATGCGGTCAGTGGTTCCTGGTTGGCGACTCAATAAGGTTGTAGTAACAGTCACGCTGGCGCGGGGTGAAACCTGCGTCCTCGATGATGGTCCGCATCTCTTGCAGGCTCATTCTGAAGCTGACCCCGGCGGCGCGCACGACGTTTTCCTCGATCATCGTGCTGCCGAGGTCGTTCGCGCCGAAGCGGAGCGCGAGTTGCGCGATCTTGGCGCCCTGTGTCACCCACGAGGCCTGGATGTTGGCGACATTGTCAAGGAACAGGCGGGAGATGGCGAGCGTCTTGAGGTATTCCACTCCGCCTGCGGATGCGCCGCCCATTTCGGTGTTGAGCGGCTGGAACGTCCAGGGGATGAAGGCGGTAAAGCCGCCGGTTGTGTCCTGCAGTTGGCGGATTCTGGAGAGGTGTTCGACCCTGTCGGAATAGCTTTCCCTGTGCGCGAACATCATGGTGGCGGTGGTTCGCATTCCCAGGGTATGGGCTGCGCGCATGACGGCCAGCCATTCGTCGGCGGAACACTTGTTGGGGCTTATCTCGCAACGGACGCGGTTTGAGAGGATTTCAGCGCCGCCGCCGGGGATGGAGTCAAGCCCTGCGGAGCGCAGCCGCGAGACGGTTTCGGTCAGGGTCATCCCGTTGAGGCGGGCGAAGTGGACGATTTCGGGCGGAGAAAAGCCGTGGATATGGACCGCGAATTCCCTTTTCATGAACCTCAGCATGTCGCAGTAGAACTGGAGGCGCAAGTCGGGGTGGAGTCCGCCCTGCAGGAGTATCTGCGTGCCCCCGAGCTGGACCGTTTCGCGAATCTTTTGGGACAATTCTCTTCTGGAGATGATGTAGGCGTCGGATGCGCCCGCCGACCGGTAGAACGCGCAGAACTTGCATCTTGAGACGCAGATGTTGGTGTAGTTGATGTTTCGGTCTATGACGTACGTGATGTGGCGCTCGGGATGCAGGCGCTGCCGCATCTGGTCGGCCGCGGCGCCAATTGAGAGCAAATCATTGGACTGAAAGAGCGCAAGGGCGGCTTCCTCCTCCAACCGGCGGCCCGCCAGCACGGCGCGAAGAATGCTAGCTGTGGTCAAAGGCAATATCCACGCCTCCCGGGCACAGCCCGTCCTCGGCTGCCAGCTCTTGGAATAGTTTGAGGGCGTTGATTTCCCTCGGGCCAAGCCCATAGCTCATAATGTCTCTCAGGTAGCCGAGGCACACGTTTTCGGCCAGGCCGATTTCCCTGCTCGCCTCGGCAGAGATGTCTGCGATGGATGCGAGGCCCCGGTCGCGAGCCCGTGAGAGTCTGGCCGCGAGCCCCCTCACATCAACGCGGTCCCTCACGACCCACATCGCATAGACGAATGGCAGCCCGGTAAGCTCTTTCCACGCCTGGCCGAGGTCGAGCGTATGGACGGGCGTATTGGAGCGGAATCTCATTGCCGGGTCACCGATGAGCAGCATGGCGTCGGCATCGAGGTCGTCGAGGGACGCATCGGGGCTGCAACTAGTAATCAGCGGGATGCGCGCAAGCTTTCTCTTCAGAAGGATGCGCGCGAGCGCGGCCGAGGTGCGCGAACTGCTGTCGAGCGCGACCGAGCGGATGTCCTGTATCGGTGTCTTCGAATAGATGCGCACGCTCTGCACCTCTCCGTCGGCGGATATCGAGATGCCGGGTATGACGCGGTAGTTGCCGGCGCGGAAGTATTCGATTGCAGGCAGGAGCGCGACATCGAGGCTGCCGTCCTTCATCATCTCGGTAAGCAGGCTCGGGACTTCAAGGGTAAGCCGGATGGGAGGCGGTTCCGATACATCGAGGAAGCGCACGAGCGGTCTTCCATTGAGAAAGGGAACTGCTCCCACTCGAAGCGGGGGGAGGGGCTTAGCGTTCATGCGGCCTTCCTGCCTCGCGCGGCACGGTGTTGTAAAGGGTGTCTCGCTCGACGGGGAGGCGCCCGGCCTCGGTGATGAGCCGCCGGAGTTCCGACACGGTGAGCGCCTGCGGGGTCTCCGCGCCGGCGGCGTGCGTGATGCGTTCCTCCACAACGGTGCCGTCAATGTCATCAACCCCGAACCAGAGGGAGACCTGTGCGAGCTTCAGCCCAAGCATGATCCAGAACGCTTTGACGTGGTCGAAGTTGTCGAGCATCAATCTGCCGATGGCGAGCGTTTTCAGGTCAGCGAAACCGGTGGTCAGGGGCTTGTCGCTGAGCTGGGTGTTGGCGGGATGAAACGCAAGCGGGATAAAACTCATGAAGCCGCGCGTCTCATCCTGCAGTTGGCGCAGCTTGAGCATGTGATCGATCCGCTCCTCCTCGGATTCCACATGACCGTACAGCATGGTGGCATTGCTGCGGAGGCCAAGCTCGTGGGCTTCGCGCATGATTTCCAGCCATTTCTCCCCGGACAGTTTCTCCGGGCACACGAGCGAGCGCACGCGTGGGGAGAAAATTTCCGCGCCGCCGCCGGGCAACGAGCCGAGTCCGGCATTCTTCAGTTGGCGCAGCGTTTCGCGAATGCTCAGGCCGGCCATCTCGGCGATGTTGGCGATCTCGACTGCGGTGAACGCCTGCAGGTGAACCTGGGGGAAGGCGTCGTGAAGCGCGGCAATCATCTCGACGTAGCGGGAGAAGGGCCATTTCGGGTGAGCGCCTCCGACGATATGGATTTCGGTTGCGCCGAGAGAGCGCACGCGCTCGGCGCGGTCCAGGATTTCATCGAGCGTCATTTCGTAGGCGCCGTCTTCGCCGGCTTCTTTGCGGCTGAAGGCGCAGAATCGGCATTGGTTCTTGCAGATATTGGAGTAGTTGATGTGGAGGTTGACGATGTAATAGGCAAGGTCGGAATTCTTCCGCTCGCGAACCACGTTGGCCATGTGGCCGAGGGCGAGGATGTCATGGCTTCGGTAGAGGCGCAGGCCATCGTCGGGGCCGAGCCGGGCGCCTTCGACAATCTTGTGGTAAATGTCAGCCAGTTCGCTCTTTTCAATAAGTTCAGAGATCATGGCAATCGTTCGTTTGTCGGACACACTCATAACACAAAGGTGAAAAAATGGCCGAATCGGGGCCATTTTCTGGAGAAAGCGCCCTTGGGCAGGCAGCCTTTCAGGACGCTGACAGACTCCTATTTTAGCGAGTATGGGTGTTTGAGTCAAGGTCGGTTCATGCCGAACGA
>CAZEBC010000021.1:21034-36024 GCA_964510165.1 uncultured bacterium | reverse complement strand
ATATCACGATGTCATTGTGGTCGGCGGCGGGTTGGCAGGGCTTCGGGCGGCGCTCGAGGTCAACATGCACAACATGCGCGCGGCCATCCTCTCGAAGGTGTATCCCATCCGTTCGCATTCCATCGCAGCGCAGGGTGGCATCAATGCGCCGCTCGGCAATCATCCGCGTGGCGGGCACGACTCGTGGGAGCGGCACGCCTTCGATACGGTCAAGGGCAGCGACTACCTTGCGGACCAGGACGCGGTCGTGCGAATGATAAAGGACGCCTCGGAGCGCATCTTTGAGATGGAGCATTGGGGCACGCCATTCAGCCGGACTCCCGACGGCAAGATCGCGCAGCGGCCGTTCGGCGGGGCCGGCTTCCCGCGCACGTGTTTCGCGGCGGACAAGACCGGCCACATGCTGCTTCACACCTTGTATGAGCAGATCGTCAAGTATGAACAGGCGGCGGAGCGCGGTGAACTTAAGATTTACAACGAGTGGCTCGTGACTTCGCTCGTGGTCGAGGACGGCGTGTGCCGGGGCGTGATCGCACTCGACATGGCGACAGGCGAGTTGGAGGCGTTCAAGGGCGACGCGGTCATATTCGGCACGGGCGGAGCGGGGCGGCTGTATCCCAACTCGACGAACGCGCTCATCAATACCGGCATGGGTATGGCCGTGCCGTATCGGGCGGGCATCGCGCTGAAGGACATGGAATTCGTGCAGTTTCATCCGACCACGCTCTACGGCTCGAACATCTTGATAACGGAGGGCGCGCGCGGAGAAGGCGGCTATCTCCTCAACAGCAAGGGAGAGCGGTTCCTCGCCAATTACGCCGACAGCAAGAAGCAGATGGAGGTGGCACCGCGCGATATCGTGGCGCGAAACATGACCACGGAGATTCTTGAGGGGCGCGGATTCGAGAATGCCTATCTGCTGCTCGACCTCAGACACCTGGGCGAGGAGAAGATCGCGACAAGGCTTCCCGGCATTCGGCACATCTGCCTGAATTTTCTCGGGATCGATCCCGCCAGCGAGCCGATCCCCGTCCAGCCCGGCCAGCACTACACGATGGGCGGCATCGATGTCAATTCGGACGGCGCCGCGCATGCCGTGAAGGGGTTCTATGCGGCGGGCGAGGCCGCGTGCGTCAGCGTGCACGGCGCAAACCGGCTCGGCGGCAACTCGTTGCTCGACACCATCGTATTCGGCAAGATCACGGGCGAACACGCCTGTGCGTATATTGGGGGCAAGGGCGACGTGGGCGCGGGCGACAAGGCGCTTGAGGATGCGCTCGCGCGCGACCAGGAAAGCCTTAAGAAACTCCTGAGTTCGCAGGGCAACGAGGATTATTCCGTCATCAAGGAAGAGATGCAGACCACGATGCGCGACAAGGTCGGCATATTCCGAACAAAGGAAAGCCTGACCGAAGCGTCGAAGAAACTGCCCGAGTTGAGAGAGCGCTACAAGAGGATCAAGCTCAAGCATACTGGCCGCAGATTCAACTATGACCTGGGATGGACCATTGAGCTTGGCGGCAGCCTGGACGTTGCGCAGGCGGTCGTAGAAGGCGCGCTTGCGCGGGAGGAGAGCCGGGGCTCGCAGTTCCGCCGCGATTTCCCGAAGCGCGATGATGACAGGTTCCTCAAACACACGCTGGCGCACTATACGCCCGACGGCCCGAAATTGAGCTATCGCGATGTGGCGCTCGGCTACTGGGAACCAAGAGCGAGAACGTACTGAGTAAGGGGAAGAGGGGAAAAGGCGAAAAGGGATGGCCGACTTGAACTTTAAGGTGTTCAGGTTTGATGCGCAGACCGACGCGGCACCGCACTTCGATGAATTCACGGTTCCGCCCTTCAAGAAGGGACAGACCGTTCTCGAATCGCTCTATTATATACAGGAAAAGCTCGACGGCTCGCTCGCGTTCCGCGCGTCATGCCGCGAGGGCGTGTGCGGCTCGTGCGCGATGCACATCAACGGCAAATATCGGCTCGCATGCGAGACGCAGATATCGGGCCTTGAGACTGACACGGTGACCGTCCAGCCGCTTGGGCACATGCAGGTGTTGCGCGACCTCGTGGTCAATATGGAGCCGTTCTTCGCGAAATACAAATATATCAAGCCCTATCTCATGCCCGGCAGCCCGCCGCCGGAGCGCGAAAGGCCGCAGTCGGAGGGCGACCAAAAGAAGGTCTTGCCGTCGGTTGACTGCATCCTGTGCGCGTGCTGCCACGCCTCCTGCACCGTCACGGCGACTGACCCCGAATATCTCGGGCCGGCGGCGCTTCTGTGGGCCGACCGCTTCGCGAGGGATTCGCGCGATAACGCGCTTGATGAACGGTTGAGGCTGGTTGACCAACTCCACGGCATTTGGCGCTGCCACACCATTTTCTCCTGCCAGGAAGTCTGTCCGAAGGACCTTGACCCCACCGGCTGCATCGCGGATTTGAAGCGGAAGGCAATCAAGCGGCGGTTGTTTGGGCGATAGGAAAAGTCCGATAAAACCGCAAAGGCGCAAAGAGCGCAAAGTTCTTTCTTTGTATTCTTTGCGCCTTTGCGGTTGAAAATTGCTTTATCTTCCGCACGTCACTCAAGCGCAGAAGAGGCGGCGGATGGCGGAGATGAGACCGGGGATGTCATGCTGGTCGGCCTCGATGTGGATGGGGATGCCAAGCTCGGCGGCGGTCTGCGTGGTGATGGGGCCGATGCTGGCGAATTTTGTGGCGGATTTGACCTTTTCGAGCCGGTCACTTCCAAGCAGTTGGGCGAAGTTGCGGACGGTTGACGAACTCGTGAACGTGACCAGGTCGATGTCGCCCTCGAGCAGGCGCTCGACCACCTCGCTGTCGGCCTCTTCCTCGAGGACGGTGCGATAGACATCGACCTCGACGGCTTCGCCTCCGAGCCGATGGATTTCGTCAGGCAGCAGGCTGCGGGCGATGTCGGCTCTCGGCAGGAGGAACCGCTTTCCCCTGATCGCTCCCACCTTTTGGAGTTCTTCGACGACGGATTCGGCCACGTATTTGGGCGGCACGAGGTCAACGCGCAGGCGATATGCGCGCACGGCTTCGGCGGTCGCGGGGCCGATGGCGCATATCCTGATGCCCTTCAGGTCGCGGATATCGCGGCCGCGTTCGAGAAGCCTGTCGATGAATCTGCCGACCGCGTTGACGCTCGTCAGAACAAGCCAGTCGAACGATTCAATAGCGTCTATGGCGTTGTCGAGCGGCGTGAAATCCTTGGGGTCTGCGATCTTGATCGTGGGCATCTTGACGGCCTCTGCGCCGAGCGCCTCAAGCTGTTCAAGGAACTCGCTCGATTGCGCGCGCGAGCGCGTAACCACTATCTTTCTTCCGAACAGTGGGCGCGACTCGAACCAGTTGAGCCGTTCCCTGAGCTTGACTACTTCGCCGACGAGCGTTATGGCCGGGGCTTTCAGTCCGGCCTCTTCGACCTTTCGGGCGATGTCGGCCAGCGTGCCAATGACGGTTCGCTGGCTCGTCTTGGTGCCCCAGCGGATGACCGCGACGGGCGTGTCGGGACTGCGACCGCTCTCGACAAGCTTCCGGGCGATGCGCGGCAGGTTCTTGACGCCCATGTAAAACGCGATGGTTCCGATGGCAGCGAGTTTCGCCCAGTCAATGGCGCTCTCTTCCTTCTTGGGGTCCTCGTGGCCGGTCACAAGCGCGAAGGTGGAGGTCATGTCGCGATGCGTGACCGGTATGCCCGCATACGCGGGGGCGGCGACTGCGGCGGTGATGCCGGGCACGATCTCGAAGGGGATTCCGGCGTCGGCGAGCGCGAGCGCCTCCTCGCCGCCGCGCCCGAACACGAATGGGTCGCCGCCCTTCAGGCGCGCGACTACGTTTCCGGCGTTCGCCTTGTCAACGATAAGCTTGTTGATGTCCTCCTGTTCGAGGGTGTGCTGGGCGCCCTTCTTGCCGACGTATATCTTCTCGGCGTCGGGCTTGCAGTGAGCAAGCAGGCGGACATCGGAGAGATAATCGTAAATGACGACGTCGGCCTTCCTGAGGCATTCGACGCCCTTGACGCTGATGAGGCCTGGGTCGCCCGGACCGGCGCCAACCAGATACACTAATTTCCTGTGGGTGGACATTCCTCGTATCCCCTGATTTCGTCGAGAATTTCCTTTGCGCCCATCATGACGAGCTTTTGGGCGACGCGCAGGCCGAGTTCCTCGGGTTTGCCTGGGTCGCCCTTGTCCTCGGCGCGAATGAGTTTGTTGCCATCAAGCGAGGCGACGATGCCGCGGAGAACGAGCGCTCCGTTCTCCATCCTCGCGTGGCCGCCGACCGGCACCTGACAGCCGCCTTCGAGCGTTTTCATGAGCGCGCGCTCGGCCCGAATGGCGCGCTCGGTGTTGAGGTCGTTGAGCGGGCGGATGACCTCCTCGACGAACCGGTTGTCCTCGCGGACCTCGATGCAGAGAGCCCCCTGACCGACGGCGGGTATTATAACGCTGAAGTCCATCGGTTCCGAGATGACCTCGGGGCGGCCAAGCCTGAATATGCCCGCGCACGCGAGCATGACCGCATCGTACTTGCCTTCCTCGATCTTGCGGAGACGGGTGTCGAGGTTGCCGCGCAGGTCGGCCACTTGGAGGTCAGGCCTCGCAGCGAGAATCTGCGCCCTTCGCCTGAGGCTGCATGTGCCGATGACGGCGCCCGCCGGCAGTTCCGCAAACCTTGCCTTGTCGCGGGCGACCAGCGCGTCGCGGGCGTCCTCACGAGGCGGGACTCCGCCGATCTTGAGGCCGTTCGGCAAATCGGTGGGCAGGTCCTTCATGCTGTGCACGGCGAGGTCTATGTCATCGGCGAGGAGTTCGTTTTCGATCTCCTTTGTGAAGAGACCTTTTCCGCCGGCGCGCGAGAGCGGGACATCGGTGATCTTGTCGCCGCTGGTGGAAATCTTCTTGATGTGGAAATCGAGGTTGGGCCAATGGAGCTTGATCCGGTCCCTGACCCATTCGGCCTGTGTCATCGCGAGTTTGCTGGCGCGCGAGCCGATAATGATGAGAGTTTTTTCTTCAATTTTGGGCATCGGTGTTCCAGCCTATTACTTGAGTCCGAACAGGTGCTTCAGGGCTTCGGCGTATTTGCCGCTCCCGTGAGCCGCTTCGGCTTTGAGGACCTGCGTAGGCTCATTTAATATCTTATTGACGATACGCTCCGTCAGGTACTCGACTTCCTCTTTCTCCTTGCCGTTGAGGTTCGGGAGCTTGTGGAAAAGTCGGTCGAGTTCGGCGCGGCGAATCCCGTGGAGCGCTTCGCGGAACTCGACCACGATCTGGTCCACTTCGAGCGTGCCGAGCCACGCGATGAACTTGTCAGTTTCCTCTTCGATGATCGCGGAGCAGTATTCGAGTTCTTTCTCTCTGAAGGCGAGGTTCTCGTTGACGACCTTTTCGAGGTCGTCTATGTTATAGAGATACACGTTCTCGACGTTTTCGACGTCCGGATGTATGTCGCGCGGGACGGCGATGTCAATAAGGAGTATCGGCCGGTTACGCCGCGCGCGCATCACGGGCGGCAACTGCTTGGCATGAATGATGTAATGGGGCGCGCCGGAGGTGCTGATGACTATGTCGGCCTGATGCATGGCGTCGGTGAACGCCTCGTACTTGATGGCCATGCCGTCGTACTGTTCGGCGAGTTCGACCGCCTTCTGGTACGTGCGGTTGGCGACGATGACGGCGGTGATGCCCCGCTCGATGAGGTGCTTGAGCGTGAGTTCGCCCATCTCGCCAGCCCCGATTATCATGACGGTCTTATCGGAGAAGTCGCTGAAGATTTTCTCGGCGAACTCGACGGCGACGGACGCGACGGATACCTTTCGTTCGCCGATGGAACTGGAGGTGCGCACGTTCTTGGCGACGCCGAAGGCCCGCTGGAACAGGCTGTTCAGCACCTTTCCGGTCATCCCCTCTTCGGCGGCAAGCATGTAGGCCTTCTTCACCTGTCCGAGCACTTCGGCCTCGCCCATCACCATCGAGTCGAGGCTGCACGCCACGGTGTAGAGATGACGCACTGCGTCACGGTCAACGAGCCGATACAGGTGAGACGCGAACGAGTCGGCCGGGATTTGGTGGAAATCCGCGAGAAACCTGACTATGTCTGCGAGGGCCTTCTCGGGATCGGCGGCGGTGGCGTAAATCTCGACGCGGTTGCAGGTGGAGAGGATGACCGTCTCATCGCCGGGCATCCGGTTTCTCATCTCGATGAGCGCGCGAGACACGGCCTGATCGTTAAAGGCGAGTTTCTCGCGCACTTCTACCGGAGCGGTCTTGTGATTTAATCCAACGACGAGGATGTTCATGACGAGTCCGGGCTCAAACCTCCCTCACTTCAGGAATTCGTGCGGTCCACTGGCGAGGTACCTCGTGCCGAGGAACGTGAAGACAACGAACGCGAAGGCGATGATGGTGAGTTGCGCAACCCTCTTTCCCCGGGTCATCCCGAAGAGCCTGATATGGAACAGGGCGGTATAGAGCAGCCACGTCAGCCCTGTAAACACTATCTTGGGGTCATTCGGCCAATTGGGCCCGAGTATCCTGGATTCATGGGCCCAGTAGATGCCGACGAATATCGCAACCGTAAACAGGGGCCATCCCATCTTGATAAGCTTCTGGTTGAGGGTGTCGAGAACCTCAAGGGACGGCAGGCGATGGAACAGCGAGTTGAAGGATTTCTTTGATTTCAGCTCTCTTCGCTGCAACAGGTACATGACCGAGGCGGCGAAGGCGACGGCGAACGTCGCATAGCCGATGAACGCGAATACGACGTGCAGATAGAACCAGCCGCTTCTCAGCTTCTCATCCATGACACCCGGCGCGCGCGCAATCAGCATGGCTGCAATCGCGAATACAGTCATGAAAGGCAATATGAATGATGACAGCGTCGGCAGATTGAAGAAGTATTCCACGACGAGATACGTGAGGGCCACGGCCCAAATGAAGAACGAGAGAGACTCGAACATGGTGGAGACCGGCAGGAAGTCTACCGCTCTCCATCTCAGGAGGAAGAATGCGGTCAGGAGAATGAATCCGGTGACCGTGACCGTGTTCGCGTAGGCGGGTTTAAACCTGGCGGGCTGATAAAGGTGACCGACTGCGAGCGTCGCGCCGCCCAGCATGCACATCATGGCCAGATAGAAGCTTGCCATCTGTAACGTGTAAATGTTCAGACCTCCCGCTCTGCTGTCTCCGACGCGTAGGCGCCCTGGTTAATGATATTCTCTATCGCCTTCCGGGCGGCGGCCTCTCCTTCTTCCTCATATATCCGGACCAACCGGGGAGCGGCGAGCCGCTCGAAGACCGCGCGCCGTCGTTCGGGGTCGGCGACCTCCCTGATCACCATCGGCCGGTACTCGCGCATAAGCTGCAAGTAGCCGGCGTATTCCTCGCCATAGGCGCGCTCGAGCTCCTTACGAATCCTTTTTGCGAGCGCGGGACTCGCACCTCCGGTCGAGACGGTTATGGCGAGGTCTCCCCGGCGCACCTGCGAGTTGACGAAGAAGGTGCAAAGTTCCGGCACATCCACGACGTTCACCAGTAACTGTCGCTGTTTGGCCTCTTTGGCGACAGCCTCGTTGACGGACCGGTCGTCGGTCGCGCTGATGACGAGGAACTTGCCGTTCAAATCTTTTGGCCGAAACTCGCGCCTGACAATCTCCACTTCCTCGAGCGCCTCGATCTCCGGGGCCACCTGCGGGCTGACCACGGTAATCTTCGCGCCGGACGCAATGAGCGCCTCGATCTTACGGAGGGCGACGGAGCCGCCGCCGACCACGAGGCAGGGCACTCTCTCAAGATTGAGGGAAACCGGGAACGTGACGAGCCGTCTTATCTGGTCGTCATGCGAGTTCATTGAACGATCTCCACGGGGGTTCCAATCGTGACGAGCATATAAAGTTCTTCGGCCTCAGGGGGGTACATGCGCGGGCAGCCATTGCTCGACTCCCAGCCGACGGTGCTCGGGTTGATTGTGCCATGAATGCCGTAATCGTTCCCGATGCCGGTCTCAAGCGGCTTGAGCGCCATCCAGCGCGTGCCCAGCTCGTTGCGCGGGTCGCCCGGCGGTATCGGTCCTTCCGGCGACCACCACGTTGGATTCTTTATCTTATCGTTGATAACGAATTTGCTCACGGGCGTGCAGCCGTGCTTGCCAAGCCCCACCTTGTACGATTTGAAGAACTTGCCGTGGTTGTAAAGCGTGAGTTTAAAATCCGACTTGTCAATCACAATGGAGAAGTCCGGCGTGGGAATAAGAAGCCGTTTGTTCGGGCGTAGCTGCGTCGGGTCTGAAAGCCCGTTTATCTTGCACATCAGGTCCACCGTGGTATTGCTCGCAAGCGCAATGGTAACCATCGAATCGCCACGCTTGACGAGATACGCCTTCTTATTCTCGTCTTCAACCGGCTCGAGGAACATGCGCAGATTGAGGTCACCCAGGAGTCGCTCGGCCAGGCCGCGCGCCTCGGGCGTTCCCGCGAGCGCGAGTGCTTCTTCATACCTGGTCAGGGCTTCCTTGAGGTTGCCCTCGGACTCGGCGATGCGTCCAAGTCCGCACTTGGCCATGCTTGCAAGGTCACCCGCTCCGTACATCGCCGCGACGCCCTGATATCCTTTGGCCGCCTCCGCTCGGTTCCCAAGCATTTCGGCGCAATAACTGCTGTAGTATTGGACTTCTGCGGCATGCGGATTTTCCTTCACTTGAGCAAGCCGTTGCCAATGCTGTAGGGCATCGCTGTATCTGCCATTGGCCTGCTTTAGGATAGCAGCATAGTACACGCACTCGGGCACGACTTCTGACCGCGGGTATTTCTTCAGTATTTCTTCAAAGAGACGCTCCGCCTCCGGCCATTGCCGAGCTTCATAGAGCGTCTTCGCGACGGCCAACTGATTCATCGAGTCGCGCGCCATTTTCTTTTGTCCATAAATATACAATCCGCCGACGGCAGCGGCTAGCAGGATTGTTACCATTACACCAAGCACCACGGCGGTTTTGCTGTTCATTTGCCACGACTCCTTTTCAAGGACTTACCAAATACAGGAGGCCCGGCCTCCCTTACCACCACATATCGCGTTTTTCGGCCTACGGACCGACATGGTTTACGGTATTTAGTTTACAGGACTGAGGCCCATTTTTCAATAGGGTCCGGATAAATCGGGGCAATGCGGCATTCTGTCCCGGATTTGTCTTATACCGCAAGGTGTCCCCAGTTTGGGCGGTTAAATCCTCGAGACCGATACATGCTTGAGGGCCAGCTGAAGCTCGGCGGCCGATTGAAACCGCTGGTCGGGGTCTTTCTCCAGGGCGGTCATGATGATGCGGCTGAGAGAAGGCGGGATTCTGCGATTCACGTTTGACGGGGGATCAGGAGTGACCTTCCTGGAGATGTGCATCTTCATTATCTCTTTCCTGTCCTTGCCCTCATACGGAAGCTTTCCCGTAAACAGCTCGTACATACAGACACCGAGCGAATAGATGTCCGACCGTTCGTCCACTCTGCCGCCGCGTATTTGCTCGGGCGACATGTATTGCGGGGTGCCTGCCCGCGATTTCGAGCGGAGGAACCGGAACGGCTTCTCCTCGACGGACAGCCCGAAGTCCACGATCTTGACCTGGCCGGTCCGCGTGATGAGGATGTTTTCGGGTTTTATGTCTCGATGGACGATGGAGTGATAGCGGCCGTCCTTGAGGCGATGCCGATGGATGTAATTAAGCCCCGCGCATATCTGCTCGCAGAGTTCAATGGCCTGGCTTATGCTGAGGTCTTGTTTTTCGATATGAACTCTGAGATTCTCGCCGTCAATGAACTCCATCAGCATGAACCCCTGCATCTTTCCGTCGGCCTTGCGACGCAGCTCGATGATGTCGAAGATATCGACGACGTTCGGGTGGTCAAGCTCTCGGGCCAATAGGAGTTCCCGGTGCAGGTACTCGGACCTCTTCTTGTCCTCAAGGAATTGCTCCGGGAGGACTTTGATAGCCACCTTGCGGTCCTTCTGCTCATCGATCGCAAGATAGACGCGCCCCATGCCCCCCTTCCCGATGGGACGGACGATCCGATATGGTCCGACTCTGTTTTCCATGTGAGAGCGTTCGGGTTCGGTTAATCAGGCCGCCTTTGTAATCAAGGCGGGTTCACGTTCGCACATCTCGATGGCTTGGCGCGGGCATTTGGTGACGCAGAGGCCGCATGCGATACAGCGGTGGGGGTCTACCACGTGCAATTGCTTTGTTTCGCCTGTGATGGCATTGACGGGGCAGACTTTTTCGCAGATGGTGCATCCGTTGCATTTATCAGTGATGGAGGCGTGAACCTGTTTTGGCTTCTTCCAAATAACATTATAAGGACACATCATCTGACAAAGCCCGCACTTCACGCATTTGGAATGATCTATGACTGCGAGTCCTTCCTTGACGGTTATCGCGTCGACGGGGCACGAGCGCTCGCACACGCCGCAGGCGACGCATCCGACCTCGCACACCTTTCTGACCTGCGCTCCCTTGTCGGGCGATTTGCAGAGCACGAACACCTCATGAGTGGCATCGTACAGTTCTATCAGCTTTCGCGGGCACACATCAACACACACGCCGCAGCCCGTGCATTTATCATATCGAACATACGGAACGCGATGATGCGTATACTCGATTGCGCCGAAGGGGCACGCCTTCGCACATGAGCCGAGCGCAAGACAGCCGTACGGGCAAGCCTTCGCGCCGTCGAAAAGGATGTAGGCCGCACGGCAGTCGTCAATCCCGTGGTATTCATACCGGAGTTTTGCGATCCCTAGATCACCCCGGCATTGGATTTTGGCGACCTTCTGAATCGCGGCGCCGGCCGCGACACCCATCACTTCGGCCACACGGCGCATGGTGGCCTCGCCGCCCGCCACACAAGCACTCACGGGAGCCCTGCCTTCCGCAATAACCCGAGCCGCGCCCGCACAGCTTGGATGGCCACAGGCGCCACAGTTGACACCCGGCAGCGCCGCCTCGATTTCCTTGATTTTCGGGTCAACTTCGATTGCGAATTTCTTTGAGGCGAATGCCAGAATGGCCCCCGAAACTATGCCGAGGCCTCCTACCACACTTATCGCCAGAAACACGGTCCACATTGTCTGGTATTACCCTTCCATCCATACCGGCATCGCCTTAGGCGATGCCGGGGAAAATCTGTCAGAATTTCATCCCTGAAAAGCCCATAAAGGCGAGAGAAAGCAGGCCGCCCACGATAAAGGTTATCGGCGCCCCTTCCATTGCTTTTGGGACATCGGTTATCTCAAGCCGTTCTCGGATGCCGGCCATGATAATGAGCGCCAGCGTGAAGCCGACGGCCGCGCAAAACGAGAACACAAGCGCCTCTATTATATTATACTGTTCTTTCACATTAATCAATGCCACGCCAAGCACGGCGCAGTTGGTTGTTATTAGCGGAAGATAAATCCCGAGGGCCGCGTACAGGCCGGGGTTGAACTTCTGAAGATACATCTCGACAAACTGTACAAGCGCAGCTATCACCAGAATGAAGCTCAATGTCTGGAGAAAATCCACCCCGGCCAGAACAAGCAGCTTGTTGACATAATAAGTGACCAATCCGGCCAGAGTTATCACGAAGATTACTGCCAGACCCATTCCGACGGATGAATCGACGCTTTTCGAAACCCCCACGAACGGACAAATACCGAGGAAACGGCTAAGCACGAAGTTGTTGATGAAAATGGCGCCGATTACGATCGTCATCAGCGTCGAGAAGTCCGGAAGATGGTTCATGACAACTCCTTGCGCTCGGCGGCACGACGTATCTCAAGCTTTCGATTGATAACATTCATGAGGGCAATGAGAATCGCGATCGCAAAAAACGCCCCCGGCGGCAGGATCATAACCAGCGACGGTTGGAAAGCTTCTGGCATGACCGGCCGTCCCAGCAGTTGGCCCGCTCCCAGTATCTCCCTGACGCCGCCCAAAATGACGAGGTTTACCGTAAATCCCAGGCCCATCCCGAGGGCGTCCATAATCGAAAGGTAGACGGAATTCTTCGAGGCAAAGGCCTCGGCCCGTCCAAGTATGATGCAGTTGACGACAATCAGCGGAATGAATATGCCAAGGGCGGCATGCAGCGCTGGCGTAAATGCGTTCATTGACAGGTCGATTATGGTGACAAACGCAGCAATGATTACAATGAAGGAAGGGATTCGTATCTGTGACGGGATCACGTCGCGCACCAGTGCTATCGCGATATTGGAGCATACAAGCACACCCAATGCGGCAAGACCCATTCCGAGCCCGTTCATGAGGGACGTCGTGACAGCCATGGTAGGACACATACCGAGAATAACTCGAAAGGTCGGGTTTTCTTTCCAGAACCCCTTGAAAAATTCAGTTCGAGCGCTCATGGACCTGTTCCTTAATGCTGTCCCAGACGTTCTGAAATTTCACTGCTTCATCATGGACGGCGTTGGTTACCGCTCGCGAAGTTATGGTTGCAGCAGTAATGGCGTCGATTTCGCCTTCAGCGCTGTCCTTTTTCAACTGGGCCTGTTGCGGGATCAGCCCCTTGAACTGGGCGAGGAACCACGGCTCGATATCGCCGTATTTCACCTGAGCCGCGTTGGCGCCCAGGCCCGGCGTCTCGGAGTGGCTTTTTATTCTGACGCCGGCGATGCGGTCGCCCGTCGGTTCCATGGCAATTACGATCTCGATCGGTCCAGCATAGCCTTTGTCGGTTACGACCGTGAATGCGACTCCGGCAAATCCGCTGTCGAGCCTCCCGACGTAGTAGGGAACACCCTCGACGGTTATCGGCTCGGCGTCAAAGCTGACTTCTGAACCTTTTTGCTCACCAACGAGCGCACTTCCTCTCAGCAAGCTTTCCTTGCGTTCCTGGTTTGCCTGGATACGAGTGCGGGTGACCGAGTCCACGAGTGCCAGCGCGCCAGCCGAAAGAGCGCATATCACAAAGAGAATTACGATCAATCGCACTGCCGCGTTCATGGCTTACCCTCCCCGAACCGCCGCGGCACGGTGTATCTATCAATTAGGGGCGTGAGCGCGTTCATGATAAGAATGGAATAGGAGACTCCTTCGGGCGGCCCGCCCTTGAGCCGAACAAGAGCCGTCAGGACACCGCAGCCAATCCCCATTATCACCTGTCCCCTTATGGTCATGGGTGACGTAACCATGTCGGTCGCCATGAAGAATGCCCCCAACATCAGGCCGCCTGCGAGTATGTGCATCAGGAAGTCGCCCGTGAAGTACCGTTCTCCCCCGAATATCCACATGAGCGCGCCTACCGTAGCGACGAAACTGACCGGCAACTGCCAGTATATGTGTCTCCGGTAGATTAGATAGGCGGCTCCTACCAACAGGGCTAAGGCAGAAGTCTCGCCGATGCACCCGCCGACTTGTCCCAGGAACAGGTCCGCTGTGGAGAAAGGATCGGGTTGTGCGCCGCCCTTAACCAGTGGAGTGGCGGAGCTTATGACATCGAGCGCGACGCCGAACCGGTCGGCGACGTCCATCGTCCAGAAAGAAAACCCGGGCTTCTGCCACCATTGCGGGCTCAGCCAGCCTTTTGTCATGGCGACCGGCCAGGCCGCCAGCAGCAGTACGCGCCCTGCAAGCGCAGGGTTGAAGATGTTCCGGCCCAGCCCCCCAAACGCGAGTTTGGCGATCGCGATGGCGAACGCGCTTCCCAGCGCGGCCAGCCACAGCGGAGTGCCGGGCGGCAAATTCAGCCCCAGAAGCAGGCCCGTCACGATTGCGCTGCAATCGCCTATCGTGACTTCCCACTTGGCCAGTTTCTGGACTATGGCTTCGGTCGCTATCGCGGATACGACGGCCACGGCGAGGACAACCGCCGAGCGGAATCCAAACAGGTACACACCCGCCACGGTGGCCGGCGCAAGCGCAGCCAGCACATCAATCATCACTCGTCGGATGTTGATGTCGGACCGAATATGGGGAGGAGTCGTTACGATGAGCTGCCGGTCTAGGGTCACTTCTGCTCTTTCTTTTCTCGCTTCTTCTGATCCCGCTTGAACAATTCCGTCTTGCCGAACTTGAACATGTGCACCATCGGCCGGCCTGCCGGACATACGTAAGTGCAGCACCCGCACTCGACGCAATCCATCAGTCCCAACTGACGCGCTTCCTCGAACTTGTGTCGTTCGCACAGAATGCCGAGGGTTGACGGCAGCAGATACATCGGACATGCATTCACGCAGCGGCCGCATCGGATGCAAGTATGCGGTTCGACGATAGCAACCGCGTCTTCGGTCAGCGCCACGATGCCCGATGTCCCTTTGATAACGGGCACATCGGTCGTGTGCTGCGCGATGCCCATCATGGGCCCGCCCATCAATATCTTGGCCGGCGCCTGTGAGAAACCGCCGCAATACTCTATCACTTCGTGAAAACTGGTTCCCATCCGGACTATCAGGTTCCTGGGTTGAGCGATTGCCGGGCCGGTAACCGTAAGCGCCCGCTCCACAAGAGGCTTCCCGTCGAAGACCGCCTCGGCCACCGCAAGTGCGGTGCCGACATTGTTTATGGCTACGCCCACGTCCATCGGCAATCCGCCCCGCGGAACCTCGCGCCCGGTCAGCACTCGAATTAACTGCTTCTCCGAGCCTTGCGGATACTTGGTCTTGAGCTTCCTGACCACTATTTCCCGATGGCCAGCAGCGGCCCGGGTCAATGCGCGGATGGAGTCGGGCTTGTTGTCTTCCACCCCGATGATGGCTTGTTTGACGCCGATTGCGCGCATCATGAGCCGAAGCCCGAGCACCACGTCGGCGGTACGCTCCTGCATGACCCGGTCGTCGGCGGTCAGATAAGGCTCACACTCCGCTCCGTTGAGGATATAGAGTTCGATCTTCTTTTCCGGCGGCGGAGAGAGCTTGACGTGGGTCGGAAACGCCGCGCCGCCAAGCCCGACGATGCCGCTCTCGGTCACGGTCGTCTTGATTTCTTCCGGC
>CAZEBC010000021.1:17302-20934 GCA_964510165.1 uncultured bacterium | reverse complement strand
GGCATCACCTCGAGCGGCTTCTTTTCTGTATGTTTCTTCTCGGTCGGCGGATGTACGCCTCCCCGAAAGCCGTTCATGATCTTCGACTCCGAGGATAGAAGTCACGTTATTCAGGAAATTTCATCTGGTATATTATGAAGACTCGCCTGGAGGTGTGAATAAATTCGCGCCTCCCTGAGTCGGGAGAGCCTCATATAGGGTGAATATACCGAGAAAGTATAGCATGGCTAAGCGTCAAGAGTCAAACTGCCTGAAAGTCGTAAAAGAATGCATCGTTTTTTCGGCCATTTTCATTGACAATTACGTGGTTTTCGTGTTAAATTTAAAGTGTGCGCCGGTTGGCTTAAGAGGTTGTACTGTGCCATCCGGCCTCATTTGTGATATGTCGTTTGTGGACAAAAGCGGGGAATACCTGAGATGATAGGTTTTACAAAACTGCTCTGCGGCGTCGCCACGATCGGCGAAGCGCTCAACTATAGCCGTCACGGCGATTGCGCCGTGCCCGCGCACATGCTCCAGTTCACCACGGCGGAAAAGCCGTTGGTCGCCTGGAACACGACGCGCCGGTGCAACTTGCGGTGTCTTCACTGCTATCTCGATTCCGAGGACAGGGATTACGCGGGGGAATTGACGACCGAACAGGCCAAGGCAATGATAGACGACCTTGCCGAAATGGGCTCGCCCGTGCTCCTGTTTTCGGGGGGCGAACCGCTCCTTCGCAAGGATTTGTTCGAGCTTGGCGAATACGCCATCTCGAAAGGCATACGAGCCGTCATCTCCTCGAACGGAACGATAATCGACGAGGATAAGGCCAAGAGGATCGCGGAGGTCGGCTTCTCGTACGTCGGCATCAGCATTGACGGCGGCCCTGAAACCCACGACCATTTCCGGCAGAAGAAAGGCGCGTTCGATGCCGCCATCCGGGGCATCGAGAACTGCGCGCGGGCGGGCGTGAAGGCCGGCGTCAGGCTCACGATAAACCAGCACAATTACCACGACCTCGACAAGGTGCTCGATATCGTCGAGCGCCACAAGATACCTCGCTTCTGCATGTATCATCTCGTGTATTCCGGCCGCGGCCGAGAACTTGCAAAGCAGGACCTGACGTCCGAACAGACGCGAAGAGTGGCCGAGAGGCTGATCGAGAAGACATACGACTGGCACAGGCGCGGGGTTGAGACCGAGATTCTCACCACCGACAACCATGCCGACGGCGTAATGCTCGAGAAACACATCCGAAGCCTCAATCCGGAGCGCGCCCTCGAGATAACCGAGCTCCAGAAAAGGCATGGTGGCTGCTCGGCAGGCCGGAAATTCGCCAATGTCGATTGGCGCGGCGATGTGCATGCCTGCCAGTTCTGGAATCATGTCACCCTCGGCAACGTCAAGGAGCGGAAGTTCTCCGAAATCTGGACCGATGAGAGCAATGAGTTCCTGCAGAAACTGAAGCATCTGCACAGACATATCGGGGGAGAACGCTGCGGCATTTGCAGATACAAGACGATCTGCGGCGGCTGCCGAATCCGGGCCGAGGCCGTCACCGGCGACATGTGGGGCGACGACCCGGCGTGCTATCTTACGGATGAAGAGATTGTGAGTTGACGGGAGGCGCAATCCCAAGGGACAAGGATTGAGACCATGCGATTTCCGATTTATCGTCCGCGCAGACTGAGAGCAAGTGAACCGCTCAGGCGGCTGATCCGCGAGACCACACTCTCGGTTGACGACCTCATCATGCCGTTCTTTGTCCGGCCCGGAAAGAAAGTTCGGAACAAGATTTCTTCGATGCCCGGCTACTTCCAGCTTTCGGTCGACGAACTCGTGAAGGAGGCGGTCAAGGTCGCCGACCTCGGTATTCCCGCAATCATCCTGTTCGGCATCCCCGAGAAGAAGGATGCGCGCGGCGGCGAGGCTTACAAAAAGAATAACATCGTCTCGACGGCCATTCAGGCGATTAAGAACAAGGTGGACAATCTCGCCGTCATCACCGATGTGTGTCTCTGCGAATACACGGACCACGGCCACTGCGGCGTCGTTGTCAAGAGTGAAAGCGGAAACGGCTTCGAGGTCGATAACGACGCGACGCTCGATCTGCTGGCGAAAATGGCGGTCGCTCACGTGGAAGCGGGCGCAGACATGGTTGCCCCAAGCGACATGATGGACGGCCGCGTGGGCGTCATTCGCGTGGCCCTCGACGAAAACGGCTATAAGAACGTGCCCATTATGGCGTACGCCGCCAAGTACGCCTCGGCCTTCTATGGGCCCTTCCGTGAGGCCGCCGAGTCGCCCCCGCAATTCGGAGACCGCCGCTCGTATCAGATGGACCCGCCCAACAGCGAGGAGGCCCTGCGCGAGGTCGCACTCGACATCGAGGAAGGGGCAGACATTGTCATGGTCAAGCCGGCGCTCCCGTATCTTGACATCATTTACCGCGTGAAGACGGAGTTCGGGTATCCGCTCGCGGCTTACAACGTGAGCGGCGAGTTCTCGATGGTCAAGGCCGCCGCAGCCTGCAACTGGGTTGACGAACAAAAGATCGTTTTGGAAATATTGACCAGCATCAAGCGCGCCGGCGCCGACATGATATTGACGTACCATGCCGAAGAGGTCGCGCGCTGGCTGGGTTGAGAATTCATGCACGAGAAAACTCGAGAAACAACCGCGCATCCCCGCGCGGCCGGGCACGCCCGGTCCGAACTCCGGCTTGTCGCGTGGGAGATCACGCGCTCCTGCAACCTCGCCTGCATCCATTGCCGGGCCTCGGCCGAGAGGGGGCCTTACCCGAACGAACTGACGACGGACGAATGCAGGAAAGTGCTCGACGACATCGCATCGTTCAGCGACCCGATAATCATCTTTACCGGTGGAGAGCCGCTTCTCAGGCGCGACATCTTCGCGATACTGCGGCACGGCCAGGGGCTCGGCCTCAAGATGACGATGGCCGTCAACGGCGTGCTTCTTGATGAGGCCATCGCTCGCAAGCTCCTCGACGACGGCATCCAGCGGATCAGCGTCAGCATAGACGGAGCGACCGCGCGCACTCACGATGCGTTCCGGAACGTGCCCGGCGCGTTCGAGGGCGCGATGCGGGGCATCGCAGCCGCCAGGAAGGTCGGGCTTCCGTTCCAGATAAACACCACCATCACCAAGATCAATCTGCATGAGATACCCGATATCCTGAATCTCGCGGTCGAACTCGGCGCGGTGGCGCACCACATATTCCTGCTCGTTCCCACCGGCCGCGGCAAGGAACTCGAAGAGCAGGAGATTCCGCCCGAAGAATACGAGCGGACGCTCAACTGGTTCTACGAACAGCGCGAGAAGGTGTCCCTTCAATTGAAAGCCACCTGCGCTCCGCATTACTACAGGATTCTGCGCCAGCGGGCGGCCGAAGAAGGCAGGCGAGTCACCCTCGAGACGCACGGGATGGATGCGGTCACCCGGGGGTGCCTCGGCGGCGTCGCCTTCTGCTTCATCTCCCATGTCGGAACCCTTTCGCCATGCGGTTACCTCGAGCTCGACTGCGGCAACGTCCGCAGGGAGGGTTTTCGCAAAGCGTGGGAGGAGTGCTCGATATTCAAGGACCTGCGCGACTTTTCAAAGTACGAGGGCAAGTGCGGCGGCTGCAAGTA
>CAZEBC010000021.1:13367-17202 GCA_964510165.1 uncultured bacterium | reverse complement strand
GAAATCATTCAGCAGCGATTCCCGATCGCTTCGCGTCCGTACCTGGAGATGGCGAACGAACTGGGTGCGACCGAGGACGAGGTGTTCGAAGCGGTGCAGAATCTTCGAAAGAAAGGCGTCATCCGGCGTCTGGGCGGCAGTTTCGATTCCCGCAAGATAGGATACAAGAGCACCCTCGCCGCGCTGAGCGTTCCCAAGGAACGGATCGAGGAGGCCGTTGCAGTCGTGAACAGCTATCCGAGTGTTACCCACAATTATGAGCGGGAGGGCGCATACAACGTCTGGTTCACGGTCATTGACGAATCGAACGAAAAGATCGAGCGGACCCTCGAGGAAATACGTCACCGCACCGGTGCGCCAGTGTTGAATCTTCCCGCATCGCACATGTTCAAGATAAAAGTTGATTTCGACCTGGCAGATGAGGAAGAAGAATGAGGCTCGACGCGCTTGACCACCGGATTATCAACGCGCTCTCGGGCGATATGTCCGACTCAAGACGCCCATATAAAGACATCGCGGAGCACGTGGGCGCCACGGAGGACGAGGTGCTCAGGCGCATTCGCGAATACCAGAAAAAGGGCATCCTTCGCAGGCTGGGCGCGATGATCGCGCACCGTGTCGCCGGAGTCGATGCCAATGGCATGATCGTGTGGGATGTGCCGGAGCACATGGTCGAGCACGTGGGCCAAAAGCTGGCCTCCGTTCAGGAGGTCACCCATTGTTATGCGCGGCGACGCCTGCCCGAGTGGCCCTACAACCTTTACACGATGGTTCATGCGCGCACGCGCAAGGCATGCGAGCGAGTGGCCGAGCGGCTCTCGGAGGAGGTCGGTATCAACTCCTACAGGCTCGTGTTCAGCACGCGCGAATTCAAGAAAACCAGCCCGCGATATTTTGTTGAATGAGCGGGGGGAATATCGCTGGAATCGTCATTGCGAGGAAGGGGCAAAGCCCCGACCGAAGCAATCTCGGTACGGGGGTTCCCGCGCTGGCTTCGTCATCCCGCGAGACGCGCCACGCCAAGGCGTGGTCGCAACGACCGTGGGGTTCTGCGGCAGAATACTTGACACAGAACACGCAACACGGGTTGCGCTGCAAACACCAGCTCTTGACGAAGTGGCACGAATTGGCTCTTCGATTGGGGGCACATTCTTTCCGGAGATGCTATGGCGCTGAAAACGACGAAATCCAAGAAACTGTGGAAGCAGGCCCAGAGGTACATGCCCGGCGGAGTAAACAGCCCGGTGCGCGCCTTCAAAGGGGTCGGCGGCGACCCTATATTCGTGGAGCGGGGCAAGGGGTCCAGGATTTGGGACGCTGACGGCAACGAGTATATCGATTACGTATGCTCGTGGGGTCCGCTCATACTCGGGCATGCCCACAAGGAAGTCGTCGCGCGCCTGAAGAAGGGGGTAGCGAACGGGACCAGTTTCGGCATCCCCACCCAGCGCGAAACGGAACTCGCGAGGAAAATCGTCGCAGCCGTGCCTTCCATTGAAAAGGTGCGACTGGTGAGTTCCGGCACCGAGGCCGTCATGAGCGCGATCCGGCTTGCGCGCGCCTACACCAACCGCTCGCTCGTCATCAAGTTTGAAGGCTGCTATCACGGACACGCTGACGGCCTGCTGGTCAAGGCTGGGTCCGGCGCCACTACGCTCGGCGTTCCCACCAGCCCCGGAGTGCCTCCTGAGTATGCAGGCTGCACCATGACGCTTCCCTACAACAACATTGACGCGGTCGCGTCGACGTGCAGAGACCACGGCAGCCGAATCGCATGCATCATCCTTGAGCCAATTGCCGGCAACATGGGCGTGGTTCCGCCCGAGAACGGGTACCTCGCGGCACTCCGCGAGATAACGGAGAAGTACGGAATCCTTCTCATATTCGACGAGATCATTACCGGCTTCCGCGTCGCGTACGGCGGCGCACAGGCGCTCTTCAAGATAACGCCCGACCTCACGACGCTCGGCAAGATAATCGGCGGCGGGCTGCCGGTCGGCGCATATGGAGGCAAGGCGGACATCATGGACCGCATGTCGCCCGCCGGGCCCGTGTACCAGGCGGGCACGCTGTCGGGCAATCCGATAGCGGTCGAGGCGGGACTTGCCACGCTGGACGTTCTCTCGCGGCCTGGAACCTACAGGAGACTCGAGAAGCTCGCCTCGCTCCTGGGTGACGGGCTTGTCAAGGCCGCCCGGGCGGCAGGCGTCCCGTCATATCACACGCGCGTCGGCTCGATGCTCTGCATGTTCTTCTCGGACGACCCCGTGACCAATTACGAAGAGGCGCTGAAGTGCAACACGCAGAGATACGGGAAATACTTCCACGAGATGCTGAGCCGGGGCGTGTATCTGGCGCCTTCCCAGTTTGAGGGCGCCTTCGTTTCATTGGCGCACTCCGAGAAGGATATAGAGAAGACGATCGCGGCAGCCGAGCAAGCACTCTCAGAACTCCGCTGAATAGGAAACGGAGGTTGTGACATCGGTCAGGCGGACCCGATGGCGATGCTCTTTATGAGCGCCAGAAAGTCAGTGTAGCTGTTTGTGCGAAGCACGCGCTCCAGCATGCTCGGATCAGAGAAAAGCCGCGCAATTTCGGAAGCGAGTTCAAGTTGCGCGCCGAGGTCATCTCTGGGTGTGAGGATAAGAAAGATGACATGCGCCAACCTGTCGTCCGGCGCATCGAAGTCAATCCCCGATTCGGATATCCCGACCGCGACCAGCGGTTTCCCCAGCCCTTCAACTTGGGCGTGCGGCAGCGCTACCCCGTTGCCGATACCTGTGCTGAGCGCTTCCTCGCGCGCCCAGACCGCTCCCTCTACGGTTCTCGCATCCAGACCCGCCGCTTCACACGCAACAGTCGTCAACTTGTGAATAGCCGCGCGACGAGACTCGGCTTTCAGTTCACGCAGAAAAAGTTTCGACGACAATGCATCCTGCAGCCTCCTTCTTGCTGGCCGAAGAATTAGCCGCATCGCGGGACCACTCATCATTGACGTAACAATCGCCATGACGACCAGAGCTACGAAGAGTCTCTGCCGGATGACATCCGCATTCAGAGCCAGCAATCCCAGGATTATCTCCATCGCTCCACGTGAGTTCATCGCAAAACCGACCGCCCATGCGTCACGCCAGGGCATTTTGCCCCATCGGGCGCCCAGCGTGCCACCCGCGAGCTTACACGCGCAGGCGATGACCAGCACTGTCACCACCAAGAGAGGGTCCAAATGTGTGAGAAAGTTCACCCTCAATCCAATGCTTGCAAAAAACACCGGCGCGAATATGAATGACACAAAATGCTCGATGGTGACCCGGGTGCGCTCGCGCAGGTGGGACGAATCGCCGATGGCGACGCCTACAAGAAATGAACCGAATATCGCGTGAATCCCGATCCATTCGGTAAACGCCGCTCCGAGCAGCGCCAAGGTGAGCGCAAACCCAAGCACGCCTCCCGGCCATCTGGTATAGGCCTGCAGAAACGGCAATATCTTGTGAATCAGCCAACGGCCGAGCGTCAGCATCGCCCCGGCAAAGGCCAGCGTCAGCACAATCGTCAGCATGATGCTATTCTCGTTGCCGGATGCGGCCCCCATCATGCCGAGAACTATCGCGAACACGATCCAGCCGACAACATCGTTAAATATCGCAGCGCTCACGACAACCATCCCCAGATCGCTGCGGTAAAGGTCCATGTCCATGAGCGTCTTGGCAATGACGGGCAGCGCCGAAATGGAGAGCGCGGTGGCAAAAAACAGCGCGAAAACAAGGTGATTGGCGTCCAGGTGCCGACCAAGCGCCTGGGGCACAAGCAATGCTGCGGCAAAGCCGAGAAGGAA
>CAZEBC010000021.1:4275-13267 GCA_964510165.1 uncultured bacterium | reverse complement strand
GGGCTCGAGGCCAAGGACAAATGGGATGCGATCACTCAGTTGATTGATCTGGCGAAACAGGCCGGCGAAATCCCGCCGGAACACCGCGACAAGATTCTTGAAACCGTGTTCGAACGCGAACGCTCGATGAGCACCGGGATGGAAAAGGGGATCGCGATCCCCCATGCCAGCCTGGCGCTCATTGACCACGTCGTCGGTGCCATTGGAATCGCCAGGACGGGGATTCCCTTCGAGTCGCTCGACGGACAGCCCGCCAGCCTCATCATACTGCTGGTGATCCCCAAGGACAAGTTCCAACAACATGTCAGAACCCTTGCCGGCATCGCCCGCCTCTTCAACCATGACGAGATGACGCGCGCTCTCAGGCAGGCCAAGAATCCCGACGAGGCGATGGAGATCATAACGGAAGAGGAAGGCAGGGACCTGTTTTATACATGAACCGCGCTCGAACCCGTGGCCTCGCGGGCCGCGGGATTGGTATGTTCATCAGAGAATTGCCCAGTCTCATTCGTCAAGGCCTTATTTGCGTTTCGCTTCACTCGTATTCGTCTGCCGACCCGGAGTCGCCCAATGAATGTATCGCAGCTACTGTTGCGTGATGCGTTCCTGCTCGTCTGGGAGCTTCGAGCGCTCTGGGTGGCGATTGCGCTCCAACTTGCTTCGTCTTTACTCTATTTTCTCTGGTTCCTCACGCCCAAAGAGCGATTGGGAAGGTCCGCCTCGCGCCTCATGGCTGCGGGCGCCGTCGTGCTCTCGGCCGTCGTCATCCTTCGCACATATGAAGGCGGCAGGCCGCCCTATCAGACGCTCTATGAGAGCCTGCTGTGGTTTGCATGGACGGCCCTGCTCGCATATCTTGTGGTCGAAAGAAGGTTTAGGGGAGTATTCGCGGCGGGCTTCCCGGTGAGCACGATATCCGTCGCAGCGTGCCTCTATGCGGTGCTCGCGCGCAATCCCGCCGTCGAGCCCCTCTTTCCCGCGCTCCAGAGCGACTGGTTCATCTGGCACGTCGTCATCGCGTTCGTATCGTATGCGGTCTTCGTGGTAGCCTTCTCAGTGGAAATCGCTTATGTCGGACTGAGTTCTCTGCTGCCGGTGCGGTTGCTCCAGAAATATCGGATGGACCCCGAGGGAGCCGCTCGGTTTCATCGGGCGGCCCATCAACTGGTGCTGTTCGGCTTTCCGCTGCTTACCTTCGGGATCGTTTCCGGCGCGGCCTGGGCCGAGCAGGCCTGGGGGCGATACTGGTCGTGGGACCCGAAGGAAACGTGGTCGCTGATAACCTGGACCGCCTACGCTCTCTATCTGCATGCTATGACCATGGCCAGTTGGCGGGGCGGCAGAGCTTCCGCCCTGAATGCGCTTGGATTCGTGTGCATGGTGACGACGTTCCTGGGCGTGAGCTGGATCGCAAAGCTGCTCGGAATCCCCAGCCTGCATGCCTATCAGGTGTGACCCCAAGTGTCAAGGAGGAAATAGTGCTTGGCCGAATATACCGGGCGATAGTTTCCATAAAGACCTCGCTCGTGTTCCTCGGCGTTTTCGCTTTACTCTTTTTCGTCGGCACTATCTTCCCCCAGAGCTCCGATCCTGACAGACTGGACAGATATCGCGAGGGGGGCGGCAAACTTGTCGCTGTTGTTGGCGCGCTGGACCTCCTCAACCTCTTCCATACCCGGTGTTTCGCCCTGCTCAGCGGCCTGTTTGCCCTTCACTTGCTGCTTTGCAGCATCGACCGGCTGAACTCCCTGAGAAGACGGCCCAAATTCGGACTCTTCACCAAGGACGACCTCCTCCGACGCGACCACTCGTTCTCCATCGCGTGTCCCACCGAGGAACGAAAACACGAAATCGAAACCATCTTGAGGACGCTGGGTTTCAGGCGAGTCAGGTATTACTCGGAGGATTCCTCCGTCAAACGGGTGGTCGTCGAGAGAGGGTTCCCCTTCCGGTGGCTGTCCTGGCTGTATCATGTCTGCATTCTGGCATCCCTTATAGGGTTCTGCCTGACGCTTCTCTTGGCCTTCGAAGGTGAAGTTGCGATACCTGTAGGCGAGCGCAAGACAGTCGCCCTCAGGTCGCCTTCCACTTCCTGGCACAAGCTCATGGCGCTCCTCGGGACCGCTGACGAATCCCACCCGGACCAGATTGAGATTGAACTTATGAGCTTCCTTACCGAATACACGGAAAAGCCGGAGCTTCAATACCCGGACGAGCCGTTCAGACGACTTCTCGCGGCATGGGGTCCCAAAGGAGAGACCATAACGTACTCCCTTTCAAAGGACTCTTTTTATCCTCGCGACTGGTTCAGCGTCCTCCGAGTCTACAGGAACGGGAGCCTTGTCAAGGAGAAGAAGATAGAAGTGAATGACCCCCTGCGGTATGCGGGCCTCACGTTCTATCAAGCGGGATACGACTACCAGTTCGACCTCAGAGTGGGCGACGAAACGCTGACCGATATCCAGGCCGAGACGCCATTCAGCATTCCCTCGATTGAGGGAGAACTGCGGTTGAGCACGCCGCGCGTCGGCGCCCTCTTTCGCTACGACGGCGGGCGCCAGACACTCTCCCCTTCAACCAAGCTCCAATATCGCCCGCCGCAAGAGCCCCGCGCGTGGACCACCGTGGCGGACTTGAGCCTCGGCCAGCCGACAGAAGTCATGCAGACCCGCTTGATGCTGACCAGCCTGAGAGAATCGAGCGTCCTAAGCTACCGATACGACCCCGGCGTCCGCCTGCTGTGGTTTTCGACCGCCGCCTTGCTGATACTGATGGCGTTGCGGTTGTATCTCCCCTGGTATCAGGTACGCTGTCACGCCGACACCTCGAGTGGGAGAACCGTCGTGACTGCGGGTGTCAGGATGGTGGGCCTGTTTGCCCGGCCGGACCGCGTCCTGAAAAAACTCTCCGATTTGCTGCAAGAATAGCGCTCGGAGGGGGACGGGTATAGTATTACATTCTTATAAGTGTGTTGCCCTTGCGCGCCGCGCAATCGCAGGGCGGGCCCTCACGCCTGTCCCACCACGGGCTTGCAAACAGTCCGGGGATGATATATCATAGGCCCGCAATCCCGGCGGCAGGCCGCTGGCGAATTCGTCGGCCAGATGCATGTTCCGTAGGGGCGCACGGCGTGCGCCCTTGCATCGAAACCGAAGAGCCGTCAGCTTCGGACAGAAAGGAGTCAGCCGGTGAATCCGGATATCTTCAGAGAATACGATATCAGGGGTGTCGCAGAACGAGACCTCACTGATGACGTCGTTGAATGTATCGGCAAGGCATTCGCCACGTTCGCGCAGAGTTTCGGCAAGAAGAATGTTGTTCTCGGCCGCGATTGCAGGCTCAGTTCCCCTCGTATCCATAAGGCCCTCAAAAAGGCCATGCTCGCGGGCGGACTGGATGTCGTGGATATCGGCATTTGCCCCACCCCCGTATTTTATTTTTCGCTGTTTCACCTCGACAGGGACGGCGGAATACACATCACAGGCAGCCACAACCCGCCCGACCAGAACGGGTTCAAGGTATGCATCGGCAAGAGCACCATCTTCGGAGAAGATATACAGAAGGTGAAGCTGATTTGCGAAAAAGGCGCCTTCGTTAAAGGCAAGGGCACTGACGCCGAATACGATATCATACCGGCCTATCAGCAACACATCGCCGGGAATATAACGCTCGATAGGTCGCTCAACGTCATCATCGACGCCGGCAACGGCACCGCCGGACCGGTCGCCCCGAAACTGATACGTGACCTAGGCTGCGAAGTCGAGGAAATGTATTGTGATATGGACGGCCGCTTCCCGAACCACCATCCCGATCCCACCGTCCCCAAATACATCGAGGAACTGATTACCCGCGTCAAGAATGACGGGTATGACTGCGGCATTGCCTACGACGGAGACGCCGACAGGCTCGGCATCATTGACGACAAAGGCAACATCCTCTGGGGCGACCAGCTTCTCATTATCTTCGCCCGCGAGATACTGTCCCGCAAGCCCGGCGCCACCATCATCTCGGAGGTCAAGAGCTCCAAAGTGCTCTTTGATGATATCGCCAAACACGGCGGCAAGCCGATCATGTGGAAAACCGGACACTCGCTCATCAAGGAAAAGATGCGCGAAACCAAGGCCGCGGTCGCCGGAGAGATGAGCGGCCACATCTTCTTCCAGGACAGGTACTTCGGCTACGATGACGCCATCTATTCCTCATGCAGACTGCTGGAGATACTCTCGAAGTCGAATATGCCGTTAAGCAAGATGCTCGACGATGTGCCCAAGATGTATTCGACTCCAGAAATTCGAACCGACTGCCCCGACAAGATCAAGTTCAAAGTGGTCAGCGAGTTGACGGAATACTTCAAGAGTAATGGCTACGATGTTATCGACGTGGATGGAGCGCGCGTCACCTTCGAGGACGGATGGGGCCTCGTGCGCGCCTCCAACACCCAGCCGGTGTTCGTCCTCAGGTTCGAGGCCACCAGCGAGAAGCGCCGCGACGAAATAAGGAACCTCATCGAGACCCAGCTTAAGCGGGTATTGAGGCAAATGAAGCCCGAAGACCGAGTATAAGGCAATCCCGACCTTTGCAGGATCAATTCCTTAATGGAGCGCTCAGACATTCGCGAGTTGCACTATATAACGCCTATCGCCAACGTGCCCTCCATCCTGCAACGTGGTTTGGTCTCACACCGCAGAGCCGGGATGCTTCTGCCCAAGTCTGTCGCCATGCCCGAGATACAAGAGAAAAGGAAAACCAGATGCATCCCAGGTGGCAAAGACCTTCATGAATATGTTAACTTGTATTTCAATGCGAGGAATCCAATGCTCTACAAGCGGCGAGACGTCCATTCGCAATTGTGCGTTCTTCGCGTCGATGCCTGTGTGCTTGACTTGCCGAAAGTCGTAATCGCCGACGGAAACGCCGCCAGCGAATATACGGGATTCTGGCCGTTGCGGGAAGGCCTTTCGAAAGTTGACAAAGAGTTGGTGTTTGCTGAATACTGGACTGACAAAGACAGAATTACGGAATGGCAAAAGAAACGGGTGATATGCGCCGAAGTGCTCGTTCCAGACCGGATCGATGTCCGGTACATCATTGGAGCATATGTTTCATGTTCAAGCGCAAAAGATGCGATGAGTCAATTGACCCCAAGTTTGGATGCAGTGATCAACCGACGCTTGTTCTTCCTGTAGTGGGATCGGCCTCATGGTAAGGGTTCTCATTGGCGACATCTTCGAGTCAAGAGCCCAGACACTGGTCAATACAGTCAATTGTGTCGGGGTCATGGGAAAGGGGATCGCCCTCGAATTCAAGAAGCGATTTCCTGATATGTACAAGGACTATGTCGCCCGTTGTCAGCGAAATGAGGTCAAGCTCGGGCGACCGTATCTCTACAAATCTCTCCTTACCCCTTGGATTCTGAACTTTCCCA
Source organism: uncultured bacterium (assembly GCA_964510165.1). Lineage (GTDB taxonomy): Bacteria > Abyssobacteria > SURF-5 > SURF-5 > SURF-5 > CAZEBC01. The sequence goes on along the minus strand of CAZEBC010000021.1, from coordinate 7,842 downwards.
CAAAGGACCACTGGCGGTCCGTCGCAAGTCTCTCGAACATTGGCTCGGGCCTCGATTATCTGGTTCGCCATTACAAAGAATGGGGCATAACCCGCTTGGCGGTCCCTCCCCTCGGCTGCGGGCATGGCCAGCTCGAATGGCGCGTTGTCGGCCCGACACTGTATCGGTACTTGAGCCGATTGGATATTGAAGTGGAACTTTACGCTCCCTACGGCACGCCCCACGAAGAGCTTCGGCCGGAGTTCTTGAGTATATCGCCGCAGTTATCCGAAAAGTCGTCCTCAATGCCAAGACCACGGTGGGTTAAACCGGGATCGGTCGCTCTGGTCGAAATACTCGACCGTATCGAGAGGCAGCCGTATCACTGGCCCATTGGACGGGTGCTTTTTCAAAAGATCGCATATGCGGCGACGGAGAAAGGCCTCCCCACAGAGTTAGTTTATCAACGCGGCAGCTTCGGGCCCTTTTCACCGGGATTGAAGTCGCTGATTACGCGACTCGTAAACAATGGGCTGATTTGCGAGCAACGGCTTGGTCGGATGTTTGTCGTCACCGTTGGTCCGACCTTTGCGGACGCCCGAAAGGCTTATCTGAACGACTTGGAAAAGTGGGAAGCGGCCATTGACAAGGTTGCTGATCTTTTTGTCCGAATGAACACAGATCAAGCTGAAGTTGCGGCGACCGTGCTGTTTGCGGCCCAGTCAACCAAGAAGACGAACCGTCGGCGACCCACGGAAAAAGAGGTCCTCGAGGAAGTCATGAAATGGAAGCAGCGACGAAAACCAGCGTTGAGCCAAGCGGTCGTCGCAAGAACAATCCGGAACTTGGCCGCCCTGAGCTGGCTCGATGTCGAAGCGAGCATAGACCTCCCTCTGCCCGAGGAGGAAGTGGCATGAAGGAATCTGGATTTCGCTTCCATATCCTGCGGTGTCTTGTATATCCCTGAACCCTGAACCCTCGCGAAGCAAACCAGAGAGGAGAAGACATGTTCAAGACCCGAATCACCGAGATGCTTAACATAGAATACCCGATCATTCAGGGCGGAATGCAGTGGCTCAGCAAGGCCGAACTCGCCACTGCCGTCTCCGAGGCAGGCGGCCTCGGCCTCATAACGGCGGCCTCGTTCGCCGACCCCGAAGAACTCAGAGATGAAATCCGCAAGGCGCGCACACTCACGCAAAAGCCCTTCGGCGTCAACGTTTCCATGCTGCCCGTTCTTCTTGAGGGAGACGCCACCCGCAAATACATCGACGTTATTGTCGAAGAAAGGATTCCCGTCGTCGAGACCTCAGGACGCAACCCCGAGGCCTATGTGCCCGTCCTCAAGGAAGGCGGCGTGAAACTCATCCACAAAGTGCCCGCCGTCCGCTTTGCCCGCAAGGCCGAGTCGGTCGGCGCCGACGCCGTCACCATTGTCGGCTTCGAGTGCGGCGGACATCCCGGCATGGACGACGTGACCTCAATGATACTGATCCCTCGCGCCGCCGAAAGCGTCAACATCCCCGTCATCGCAGGCGGAGGCATCGCGGACGCGCGCGGCTTCGTGGCCGCCCTCGCCCTCGGCGCCGATGCCGTCGTCATGGGAACCCGGTTCCTCGCGACCAAGGAGTGTCCGGCCCACCAGAACTTCAAGGAATGGCTCGTCGAAGCGCAGGAAACCGACACCATGCTCATCGAACGTTCCATCCGCAACGCGGTCCGTGTCATGAAGAACGAGACCGCCCAGAAAGTGCTTGAGATGGAACAGCAGGGCGCTACCCTCGAGGAACTGATTGTTCACATCAGCGGCAAGCTCGGCAAGAACGCGTGGACCAGTGGAGACATAGACGGCGCCACCATCGCGTGCGGCCAGAATGTCGGGCTGATTCACGAAATTCTCACCGTCAAGGAAGTGTTTGACACCATTATCAATGGCGCCCGCCAGATTCTGGCGCGCCTCAACGGAATTATCCAATGACATTGTGGAGACCGTCCCGGTCCACCGGATCATTTGTGGGGGCGCGATTCATCGCGCCCCCGCGGGTGCTTGAATTGTCTGACGGTCTCCGTATCCGTTTCATGGAATGGCCTGGGGAACGGCGCACTCGCTCCCGCCGATGCTTCCATGGCGCCGCTTCAGCATCGCCTCAGCGGTTTGCCTCCGGGAAGGATTCCTGGGTTGACTTGGTCGGAGAATTACTGTATTAAGTTGTAGTCGCATTGAGACTGTCCCCAGGAGAAGAATATGGCAGAGAGTTCCAGCCTTCCCAACCACAATGGTTCCGCTCTTGAGAGAAGGCGCGTCTATCTCGGAGTCTTCCTGACTTCGGCGGCGGTGCTCCTCCTGGAAATATCTCTCACGCGCATATTCTCATACACCATCTGGTATCACTTCAGCTATGTCACGATAAGCCTTGCCATGCTCGGCTTCGGGGCCAGCGGCGCCATACTGGCGTCCTCGCAGAAACTCAGGGCCATGGATATGAGACTGGCTCAACGAACCTCGCTCATCGGGGCAGTCTCCGTCCCGCTCATGCTGCTGGTCATAAGTAAAGTCCCCTTTTCTCCGTTTGACCTGCTCAAGCAACCCGTTCAATTCGCCTATATGGTACCGTATTATCTGGCGGTGACGGTACCCTTCTTCTGCGGAGGCATGACAATCTCCTGCGCTTTCAAGAGCATGCCGTCCGACGCAAACAGGGTCTACTTCTGGGACCTCTTCGGCGCCGGAATAGGCTGCCTCGCGATAGTTGGCGCAATACGCGCGTTTGGGGCGCCGGGGATTGCGGCGCTGTCTGCAACCCTCTTCTTGCTGGCCTCCATCTTCTTCCTTCATTCGGCATCACGGTGTAAAGTGGCGCTCACCCTGTCAGTTGCGGCGGCATGGATTGTGCTCGGGACGAACATCGAGAAGGTCCTTCAATTCAAAGCCAGCAAGGAAAAATGGGTAAACGAGGCAAAAGGAAAGTTTGAGTTCTCGAAATGGTCCTCCATCTTTCGCGTGGATTCCTACAGATACACCGCAACCGCCAACCAGAGTTATGACAGATGGTTCTACGGCATCCCAAACAAGTATCTGCCGGAGCAATTTGAACTCGGCAGCATTGCACATGACGGCGACGCGCTCGCCCTCATGGTCAAAAGCGAGCCGGACCTGTCCGTCTATGAGGTCTTTGAGAAAAGCATCCTGAAAACGCCCTATCTGCTCTTGGACACGCCCAAGGTGCTTGTCATCGGCCCGGGAGGAGGGGTGGACGTGGGTATGGCGCTGCAGAGCCACGCCCAGTCCGTCTTGGCAATCGAGCTGTGCCCCATTACGGTCGACCTCGTGACCAACCACTACGGAGATTTTGTGGGCGGCCTGTACTCCAAACCGCGCGTCAAGGTCATCGTGGATGAGGGGCGCAGCTATCTGAGAAGAGCCAGGGACAAGTTCGACCTCATCCAGATGACCGGAGTGGATACCCTGTCGGCGCTGACCTCCGGAGCATATGTTCTGGCCGAAAATTACCTCTATACGACGGAAGCCTACACGGACTTCTTGAACCATTTGACTCCCGATGGGGTCCTGAGCGTGGCCATATACGA
>CAZEBC010000021.1:0-4175 GCA_964510165.1 uncultured bacterium | reverse complement strand
AACGAAGGCCTGCGGGTCAAGAGAAAGTGGAATTACATCATCTATTTTACCGGACTCGGATTGGGATTCATTTTCATCGAAATCAGTTACATCCAGAGATTCATCCTGTTCCTCGGTTATCCCACCTATTCGCTTTCGGTCATCCTGTTCTCGCTCCTCACCTTCTCAGGAATCGGAAGCTATCTGAGCGGAAAGCCGAAGCTCAGCCCCTCAAGAATAATATCCATCGCATTCGTCCTGCTGTCCATCGTCGCGCTCGGCTACATGGCTCTTCTTCCGGCCGTTTTCCAACACTTCCTCGGCTCACCCAAACACATACGAATCGCCCTCAGCCTCGCTCTGCTCTTCCCCCTTGGGCTGTTGCTCGGGGTGTTCTTCCCAACCGGCATTAAAATGGTCTCCGCGGACGAAAAACAATTCGTCCCCTGGGCTTGGGGCATCAATGGATGCGCCTCCGTCGTCGGGACAATGCTGGCCATCATCATTGCCATGTCGCGCGGGTTCAGCGTCGTCACCCTGGCGGCGGTGTCCATATACGCGATAAGCGTGGCCGCAATGGTATTCTCTCAACGAGGACAAGCATCGAGTTTGAGATAGCCATGTCACGAGAAGAAACCACCCTCTATCCGCTCCTGCTCGAGCCCATCCTCAAGTATCGCATCTGGGGTGGACGCAGACTGGAAACGATGCTCGGAAAGAAACTGCCGCCCCACGAGCCAATCGGCGAATCGTGGGAGGTCTCCTGCCGGAACAGCGACAACAACGTAATCCGCAATGGCCCGCTCGCAGGCAAGACTCTCGCCGCCATCTTCACATCAGACAAGGAGGGCTTGCTGGGTTCCCGCTTCCGGAATGCCCCGAAGTTCCCTCTGCTTAACAAGTTCATCGACGCCAACGATCTGCTCTCCGTCCAGGTCCATCCCAACGAAGACTGCGCTCCCCGATTCCCGGACGCCGAGCCCAAGACCGAGGCATGGTACATCATTCACGCCGACCCCGGTGCCTCGCTCATCAAGGGACTCAGGCCGGGCGTGACCAGAAAAACGTTCGAGCGCGCCATCCGCGGCGGCTCGGTTCCCGACACCCTCAACCAATTCCCCGTCGCGACGGGAGACACGGTGTTTGTGCCCGCCGGATGCGTTCATGCAATGGGCAAAGGGCTGATCATCTGCGAAATTCAGCAGAATTCCGACACCACCTTTCGCGTATATGACTGGGGACGCGTCGGCCCCGACGGGAAGCCTCGCCAGATTCATGTGCAGCAGGCGCTCGAGGCCATCCATTTTGATGACCGCTCCTCCGATAAGCTCTCAACGGCGGCAACCTTGCGCGGACGGAATCTCACGGAATACCTCGTCGTCTGCCCGTATTTCGCCGCCAGATTGCTTCGTCTCGAGGAACCGCAGGAGGAATCGACCGCGCGGGAACGATTTGAATCACTCATGGTGACGAGCGGTCAGGGCGCAATAAGGACAAGTACCGGCGATACCCGCTTCTCCGCCGGAGATTCCGTGCTCATTCCGGCAGCCGTCGGCGACTACAGCATCATTCCATCGGGCCAATGCTCCATCCTGAAGACCTATGTCCCGACAATCGAGGTCGAGATGGACGAACTCCGCTCGAAAGGCGTAGCCGAACCGACGATCCGCGCGATCGTCTTTGACTGAGGAGGCGCACCAATTCATATCATCGAATCGTTCATCTTGGGACTTGTGCAGGGCATCACTGAATTCCTGCCCGTCAGCAGTTCCGGACATCTGGTGATCTTTCAGGCGTTATTCGGCATGAAGGAGCCTCAAGTGCTGTTCGACGTGATGCTTCACGTCGGCACCCTCGCCGCCATTCTTATTGTCTTCAAGAACGATGTCGCCGAGTTGCTCCGCTCCACAGTCCGCATCGCGCGGACCTGCAAACTCGGGAACGGAGACGCCGAGCGAATGCTTGCGGCCATCCTCGTCGGTTGTGTCCCGACGGCATTGATCGGAGTCCTGTTCGCCGACCAAGTCGAGCAATTGTTCGCTTCTACCACCGCTGCCGGAATAGGCCTCGTCATCACCGGCCTCATCCTCATCGCCACATTCTGGCGGAACACGGCTGAGAGCATCGGTCCTGTAACCAATCGGGTCGGATACTTTCAGGCGCTCGTGATAGGAGCCGCCCAAGGAATCGCGCTTGTGCCGGGAATATCGCGCTCAGGCACGACGATTGCCGCCGCGCTCCTGCTCGGCGTCCCCAGAGAGCTTGCCGCGCGCTTCTCCTTCCTGCTCGCGGTGCCTGCAATCGTCGGCGCGGTCCTCTTCGAGATGAAGGATTACGCTCCCGCAGGCCCCGCTTCCAATCATGTCGGACTTGCGGCCATGCTTGTCGGAACACTCGTCGCCGCCCTAAGCGGGATTCTCGCCCTCATGGTCCTCCTCAGAGTGGTGAAACGAGGAAAACTCTCCAACTTTGCCTATTACTGCTGGGCGGTTGGACTGCTGGCGATCGCGCTCGGCACACTCAAAGATTGAGGTGAACCGATGGAAGACACCGTGACAACCGCCCAACCCAAATACGACTGGAGGTTTCGACTCCTGCTTTTCATCGGCCCCTGGCTTTTCTATCTGCTCGCCAATCTCATCTATCGGACCTGCCGCATCGCCGTCATCGGCAAGGAGAATGAGGACCAGTTCCTCCGCGAGGGCAAACCCTCGCTTTTCGTCTCCTGGCACCAGGGATTGCTCTATTATGTGTACCACTTCCGCAATCGCAATGGAATTATCATGGTCAGCCAGAGCAAGGACGGCGAGGTGATAGACAGGGTGTTGAAACTGTTCGGCTATCAGAGCGCGCGCGGCTCAAGCACACGAGGCGGCAAACAGGCCCTCGACGTCATGATCGACACCATCAACCGCACCCGATGCAGCGGTGGCCTCGTCGCCGATGCTCCGCGCGGGCCCTTCGGTGTTGCCAAAATAGGTATAATAAAGCTTGCAAAGGAAACCGGCCTCCCCCTGATCCCCGTCATGTGGTGGGCCAAGAGAAAGATAATGTTCAAAAGCTGGGACAAGACCCTTTTGCCGCTGCCCTTCACCAGAATCGTGTTCTTCTATGAACCGCCCATATATGTATCTCCGAACGCAACCAATGAGGAAATGGAACGGATTCGAGCCGATCTCACCGACCAGCTCAACCGCATGCATCTCCAGGCGCGCCGATACTTCAACGAGGCATGACGCTCAAGAGGAGGGAGAACCTCACATGAACGGGCAAGACATACCAACATATGCAGTCATCATGGCGGGCGGCTCCGGCACTCGCCTGTGGCCCAGGAGCCGCTTCAAGAGACCCAAACAACTGCTCGACATAGTAAGTGACAAGACCATGATTCAGGAAACCGTCGAGCGGCTCGGCCCCGTCATTGACGGCGCCCATACCCTTATCGTTGTCGGGGATGTCCACGTCGCGGAAATAGAAAAACAGCTTGCGCACATCCCGCCCGAAAACTTCATCATCGAGCCGGAAGGCAAGAATACCGCCCCCTGCATCGGGCTTGCCGCCATCCATCTGCTCGCCCGCGAACAGGACGCCGTCATGGTCGTGCTCCCCTCCGACCACCTCGTTGTCAACGCGGGCCGCTTCCGAAAGCTCATCAAGGCCGCCGCCGAACTCGCAAAGGCGGGCGACCACCTCGTCACCATCGGCATCGAGCCTACCTTCCCCGAGACCGGCTATGGATACATCCATATTGACGGCAAGATCGACGCTGTCAGCGGCGAGGATATCTACAAGGTGCTCGGCTTCAAGGAAAAACCCTCCAAGCCCGTCGCCAAGAGATTCCTCAAGTCAGGCGATTATCTCTGGAACAGTGGCATCTTCATCTGGTCCGTCAAGACAATACTCGAACGCATCCGCATTTACCTGCCCGACCTCTATGACGGTCTCATGAAGATTCAGGCCGCGCTCGGCAAAGCCACGGAAAAGAAGGTCCTCGAAACCATCTATGGCGCTCTTAAGCCCGAGTCCATTGACTTCGGCGTCATGGAAAAGGACAAGAACGTCCTCCTCCTCAAAGGCGACTTCGGCTGGAACGACATCGGCAGTTGGGCCGCCATGGAGCAGATTTGGCCAAAAGACAAGGACGGCAACTTCCTCCACGCCGAGGTCGTCTCCATCGAGTCCTCGGGCAACATCAT
>CAZEBC010000020.1:13668-36482 GCA_964510165.1 uncultured bacterium | reverse complement strand
GGGACCCCGTGTTCATGCTGGGGCAAGGCGTCGGCGCTGTCGTCTACATTCGCAACCTGATGCTGATCTGCGGGAATAGGGAAACAGGAGTCAGACATTGACAAGGGAGTTCGCCCGAGACCATCTCGACTTCTCCAGTAAACCCCTCGCGGTGAAATGTGGGCGATTTCTCTTCAAATCCCGCAATTTCATCTCGACGCCCATCTTTCTGTTCCTTGTCTGCGTGTTCGTGTGGGAATACGAAAACGACCTCATTGTCTGGACAGCGGGGCCGGCAGTCGTGTGCATGGGCGAGGCCCTACGGCTGTGGGCAATGCGACATATCGGGCGGAGCGCCCGAACAAGGAAGGACAAGGCGAGAAAACTGGTCGCCTCCGGCCCCTACGCATACACGAGAAACCCGCTTTACTTGGGAAATCACCTCATTCTAGCCGGGTTCTGCATTCTCTCAGAACTTCTCTGGTTCATGCCAATAGCGCTTTCCGTCTGCTTCATCTTCTACTCTCTTATCGTTGTGTATGAGGAGGACCTCCTCAGGCAGCGATTCGGGGATGAGTATCTGCGGTTCGCGGCCGGAACGCCGCGCTGGATTCCCGTTCCGGACCTGCGAAGACTCATTGGGCAGGAATGGCGCGAGGCACTTTGGCGCGAACGGTCCACCATTTATGGAATTATCCTCGGCGCCCTCGCTTTTGGCTTGAAGGAACTCATATCGCGTATCGTCCAAGGGGGTTGATATGACCCGGCCTTCGTCCACCGTATCTATCGCTACCCTTGCATTGTCGAAGCGGCATTCGTTTCAGATGCCTTGCCTCCTTGACACCCCTTGCGCCTGATTGTATAATGACGCTGTGAGTAGGCCTTTCTCCAGCACTCGCAACACCTTACGGGAACGTGTCTTATGCTCCGCTATCTCACTGCCGGCGAATCCCATGGCCAGGCACTGGTCGCCATTATCGAGGGGCTGCCAGCGGGCCTTCCGATTCACCGCGAGTTCATAGAATCGCGTCTGGCCATGCGCCAATCGGGGTATGGCAGAGGCGCGCGCATGAAAATCGAACAGGACCGCGCCCAGTGTCTGTCGGGTGTACGGGCCGGAAAGTCCCTCGGGAGCCCGATAGCGCTGCTTATCCCCAACAAGGACTGGGCGAATTGGCAGAAAGTGATGGATCCGTTTGAGATAGATTCGGACGCCGCTCAGGCGAAAGCCGTCGAGAGGCCGCGTCCCGGTCACGCCGACCTTGCGGGCGCGCTGAAATACATGCAATCCGATATCCGCAACGTGCTCGAGCGCGCCAGTGCTCGTGAAACCGCCGCCAGAACGGCTCTGGGCGCCGTCGCTGAATTGTTGTTGCTCGAGTTCGACATATGCATGGCGGCCCATGTGGTTCGGATTGGCGAGATCGTCGCGGACACGTCCGGGTTGGCAGAGAAGAAACTGCTCTCCGCGTCTGACCGCTCGCCGGTCCGATGCGCCGATCCCTCCGCCTCAAGAAAGATGATGGAAGCGATAGACCAAGCGGCCTCGACCGGTGACACGCTGGGCGGAACGATCGAGGTGATCGCTTTCAATGTGCCGGCCGGCCTCGGCTCGCATGTTCACTGGGACCGCCGGCTTGCCGCCCGGCTTGCCGCCGCCGCGATGGCAGTCCCCGCAATCAAGGCCGTCGAGATTGGCGATGGCATCGAATTGGGTCGGCTTCGGGGTTCTCAGGCACATGACGAAATCTTCTGCGGCGCGGCGAAGGGGAAACGCTCGGCAGGCTTCTATCGGAAGACCAATCACGCGGGGGGAATCGAAGGCGGAATCTCGAATGGCGAGCCTGTGATACTCAGGGCCACCATGAAGCCGATTCCCACGCTCGGAAAGCCGCTGCGGTCGGCAAGCATCCGCACTAGGAAACCGCAGAAAGCTGCGGTCGAACGCTCAGATGTCTGCGCCGTTCCTGCGGCGAGCGTGATCGTGCGCGCCGTGTGTGCGATCGAGTTGGCCAACGCAATGATTGAAAAGTTTGGGGGCGACACCTTAAGGGAGATGCGAAGAAACTTCGACGGCTACCTCGAGTCGATTAGAGGATTACATTGATCAAGCCGATGCACAAGATTCGAGTTGATTTGGAAAGGGACGGATACAATATCTTTGTTGGTTACGGCATCATCAGCGACCTGGCGGAGCTAATCTCTCCTCTGCTCAAGCCGAGCCGCGTAATGGTCGTTACCAATCCGTCAATTGACGAACTGCATGGGGTGACGGTCCGTGAGGCGCTCGCGCAATTGCACTGCGACGTGGCGCTCGAGACCATCCCGGACGGCGAACAGCATAAGAACATGGCCACGGTCGAAAGATTGCTCGATAAAATGGTTGGCGCGCGCCTCGACCGGTCCTCGCTTCTCGTCAGCCTCGGGGGCGGTGTCGTCGGCGACATTGCGGGGTTCGCCGCCGCGATATACATGCGCGGCATTCCATATGTTCAGGTCCCTACGACCTTGCTGGCGCAGGTTGATAGCGCCATCGGCGGCAAAGTCGGCGTTGACCACCCGCTCGCCAAGAACATGATAGGCGCCTTCTACCAACCGCTGCTCGTGTGCATCGATCCGGCGGTGCTCTCCAGCCTTCCCGACAAACACGTCCGCAACGGAATGGCCGAGGTGATCAAGTACGGCGTCATTGCCGATGAAGGCTTGTTCGGGCTGCTTGAACGACATTCGAATTCATTGGAAAGACTTGACGCCGGCCTGCTCGAAGACGTGATCAAGCGATGTTGCCAGATAAAGGCGCGCATCGTTCAACAGGACGTTCGCGAAACCACCGGCCTGCGCTCGATCCTGAACTATGGCCACACTATAGGCCACGCCATTGAGTCGGTGACCGATTACAAGAGATTCAGCCACGGCGAGGCCGTCGCCATCGGGATAATGGCCTCATCCAAGATAGCAAGGATTCTTAAGCTGCTGCCGGAGGAGGCGGAGAAACGCCAGAATCAGTTGCTCATCGCTGCCGGCCTTCCCACAACCCTTTCGGGCGTTGGCTCCCAATCCATTATCGAAGCAATCAAACTCGATAAGAAAGCCTCTGCCGGACAGAACAAATTCGTCTTGCCGCGTTCGATAGGCCGGGTGGTCGTCAAGGAAAATATCCCCCCCGAAACCATCGAACTCGCTTTGAAAGAGATTTTGACTTAGAGACTATGGGACCGAAGGACAAGAAAGCGTCGTTTGACGAGGGACTTACCGCTCAGATGCGCGGCGATTTGGATACCGCTATTGCCATCTTCGAGCGCGTGGTGAAGGAAAGCCCGGGCAACGCCGCCGCACACCATCAGTTGGGACGATGCCAGATGAAGCTGGGCGATTTCCAAGGCGCCCTCGAAGAGATCGAGACCGCCATAAGGCTCTCGCCAGACCGTATCGCCGCCCGGCTGGACCTGGGCGCCCTATACCTGGCCATCGGCGACACGGCAAAGGCGAAGGTACAGTTCATGCGCGCCTTGAACATCAACGAATCCAATGTCAAAGCGATGGCCGGTCTGGGAGCCGTGTACTATCGTGAGGAGGATGTCGGCAAGGCCATTTCTCAGCTTCAATCGGCCTGCACGCTCAACCCCTCGAATTTCCTCTGCCATTTCTATCTGGCGAAAATACATAAGGGGCTTAAGAACCCGGGCGCAATGGCCGAGGAAGCGCTCAAGTCGGGGGCCATCTGCCAGGGATTGATTCGGACCCGGCCCGAACAGCCCGAGGGGTACTACTTTCTCGCGCAGACCTTCGAGGTGCAGGAGGAACACAGGCCGGCGCTTCAGAACTATCTCATAGCCAAGGATTTCTCGCCGAAGGGTGTTCTGCACTTCTTTGCCTTCGGCTTGCACTACAGTCTGGCCGACAACTATCTTGGAATCGCTCGATGTTACGAGGCGCTCGGCGAGAGACGCTACGCCCGCTATTTCGGACAACTCACGCTGAAAATCGAGCCGGAGAACGAACAAGCCGAACGATTCGCGTCAATCGAGGATTAACAAGCCGGGACGGTCGAAGATGTCTGACACCAACATCACACTGGTTCGCGAATTCCTGGAGGCTCACAACTTCAGCGTCATGACCAACCGCAAGTTCCACCTCCAAAAGGCCGAACCGACCGGTCGTTACAGCATCGACCTGCTTGCTACGAATCTCGACTGCGTCGAACCGGAGACTGAAATTCCGATGCGCCTTCAGGCCGAGCACATGCGCCACTTATCCAATGTCATTGTGGATGTAAAAGGCTGGCACAGCAACAGGTTCTCCACCAGCCTGGTGAACGCGACTCCTGAGCTGTTCCATTTCGTCAGTCCCAACGCCCTGGAGTACGCGCGCAGCGTGTTCGGGAGCGCTCCCTTCAAATCCATCCTTGTCATATCCGAAGCCTCGGCGACCGAGGCGGGGTGGTTCAAGATGGAGGAAGTGTTTAAAGAAAGAGGGGTCGATCACGTGCTCGAGTTTCCTACAGTGCTCAGTTCTCTCATCGCGCACGTGGAGGTAACCCTGAACTACGTCGAGAGTGAGACCCTTCAACTACTCCGCCTTCTCAAACGCTACGAGCTCGTAAAGGGGCTTCAGCTCGAGTTGCCCTTCAAATACAAGGATTGCGAGCCACGCGATGAATAACACGTTTGTCCGAAAAGCCAAAATGTCCGACGTCTCCACCATTCGAGACCTCATCCTCCACTATTCCCGGACGGGTGACTTGCTCCCGAAGCCGCTCATGGAGATATACGAGGACCTGCGCGACTTCTTTGTGTATGTCAACGGGGACGACAAGGTGCTCGGCTGCTGTGCGCTCCACCTGTTTTGGGACGATCTGGCGGAGATTCGCTCCCTCGCGGTCGGCGAAAATGACGAGCGGAAAGGGATCGGGTCGGCCCTTGTGGGCGCCTGCCTGGAAGACGCACGCTCCATAGGCATCAAGAAAGTATTCACTCTGACCAACAAGCCGGGCTTCTTCGAAAAGCTCGGCTTCGAACGCATCGACCGCTCTCAGCTCCCGCACAAGATATGGGCGGCATGCGTGAGATGCGTAAAATTCCCTGACTGTGATGAAGTGGCCCTCATTCGCAGGCTGGAATGACCGAACTTCGGCCCTTGTTGCGGATTGAGCCGATTTGGTATAATGACTGATAACCACCGGGTGAGATTCCCAAAGTGTACAAATTTATAATTCGAGAGAAAGGCAAAGAACTCCGGGAGATGCTCCTGGACAGGCCCCGCCTTGTTGTCGGACGCGACCCGGCCAATGAGATCGCACTCGATGACGACTCCGTTTCCGCCCAGCATTTCACCATTTATTTGAAGCGCGACAAGGTAATTCTCAAAGACGAAGACAGCCTGAACGGCACGTTCATCGGCAACTCGCGAGAGCGTGTCAGGAGCGCCGAACTCAAACACGGCGACATTGTCCGCGTCGGCCACACCCTTCTGAAGCTCGTCGTGGCAGATGTCGAGGCCCGGCCCGCCGACGAATATGTTCGCCGCCAGCCACGCAGACCCGCGCGGACCGTCGTCGCCAGCGACATCCTCTCGATGGAGAAACAGCTCGACTCGGTCGTTGCCAGCATTGATGCGATGCGCAAGAAGAGCGATCCCTCCCTCGCGGGAGAAATCGCGAAACTGAGCGACCCGTTCTCCGAAGCGCGGCACAAACTGTCGGCCGTCGGCAAGTCGTTCGACCGACTCTCCGCTCTTTACGAGGCCAGCAAATATATCATATCGGGATTCGACCTCGAGCATCGCCTGAATCTGGTCATGGATTCCGCCATCGAGGTGCTTCAGGCGGAGCGCGGATTCCTGATGCTCAAGGACGACCAATCGAACGCGCTGAAGGTCATGGTGAAACGCAAGATGGGAGGCGCAGAGTTGGGCGAACTGTCGCTCAGCATGAGCGTCGCCGCCGACGTCGCCCGAACCGGCGAGCCATGCCTCGCCGCAAACGCGATCGAGGACCCCGCGCTGCGCACCCGTGAGAGCATTATCCTCCACAAGATAAGCTCAATCCTGTGTGTCCCCTTGAAAATCGAAGACCGGGTGCTCGGAGTCATCTACCTGGATAATCGTTCCGTGGAGGGCGCCTTCGACGAGGCCGACCTCGAGTTGTTCGCCGCCTTCGCCAGCCTCTCCGCCATCGCCATTGAAAACGCCAGGCTCTTCCAACGGCTCAAATTCGAGGAAAAGGTCCGGACCACCATGTCGCGCAATCTGCCTAATACGGTGGTCGAGATGCTCATGAAGAACCCGGAGGACTGGAAGCCCGGCGGCGTCCTTCAAAAGGTGACCGTCCTGTTCAGCGACATCCGCGGATTCACCACCATGTCGGCCAGGATGTCCCCTAACGAAGTGATGGACATGCTCAATGAGTATTTCGATGAGATGACCCGCATCATCTTTGCCCACCAGGGCACTCTCGACAAATTCATGGGCGACGGCATCATGGCCATTTTCGGCGCTCCGTTCTCCTACGGCGATGACGCCGACAGGGCCGCGCTCGCCGCCATCGACATGATCAAGAGGGTGCGCGCGATGAACGAAAGCGCCAGACGAACGGGCAAACGAACCTTCGACATAGGCGTCGGCATAAATACGGGCGCCGCAATCGCGGGCAACGTCGGAAACTTCGACCGGATGGACTACACCGTCATCGGCGAAATGGTCAATGTCGCCTTCAGACTGGCTACAGCCGCCGGTCGAGGCCGCATCCTCATCAGCAGGGAAACGATGGCGAATATTCAGACTGCCATTGACGTCATAGATATTGGGCTTGTGAAGACAAAGGATGTCGAGATCGAAGCCTTCGAGGTACGCGTCCCCGCCAACGAGCAAGACAGTCCCGCTTCTACAGTGAAGGCCGAAGCGATCCAGAATTCGCAGGGGGTACAGCAGTGAAAGCGAGCTATGTGGCGCAGACCGACGTCGGATTGAAGCGAAGTGACAATGAGGATTCCTATCTGGTGGACGAGGGCAGTCTCGCGTTCATTGTCGCCGATGGGATGGGCGGCCATGCCGCCGGAAACCTCGCCAGCAGGGTCGCCGTTGAGGGCATCTGCGATTTCATCAGGCGCTTCAACGGACTTGCCTCGGAGCAGTTGCCCTATGGCGCCAACCCGGAGTTGTCGCCTCTGGCGAATAAGCTGACAAATGCAGTGTCCTCGGCCAACGACCAGATTCGACAACTCGCAAGCAAGAGCGAGCAGTGGGCGGGCATGGGAACCACCGTTGTGTGCGCCTTGCTGGATGGCCGTCTCGTCACTGTGGGAAATGTCGGCGACAGCCGCGCCTATCTGTTTCGACAAAGCGGCTACCGGCAGATCACTCAGGACCATTCATGGGTCAACGAGCAGGTCCAGAAGAACCTGATCACTCTCGAAGACGCCCGCGTGCACCCCTGGCGAAACGTGATTACCCGCGCGCTTGGCTCCCGCGAATCGGTCGAGGTGGATATATTCGAGGAGCGCGTGCGTGGCGGGGACCAGATTCTTCTTTGCACTGACGGACTCTCCGGCATGGTCGACGACATCACCATGTTTGAAATTCTCACGGACGCCGAGGCGACCCAGGAACAGAAAAGTGAGCGCCTCATCGAGGAAGCCAAGCGCGCCGGAGGAAGCGACAATATAACCCTCATCCTCATCCGGTTCATGGAGGAGTAACGTGCCCCAAAGAAAACTGGGAGTCATCGGCGCGGGTAATATGGGTTCCGCAATCGTGCAGGGTGTCCTGAAGGCGGGCCTGCACCAGCCCGATGATGTCGTGGTCTGCGACGTCGAGAGACAGAAAGCCGAGACCCTTGCCGGGAATCTCGGGGTTGCCCTCGCGGCGAATGCGTCCGAGGCCGCGCGCGCGGCCTCCACCATCCTGCTCGCAGTCAAGCCTCAGAGTATGGCCGAATGTCTCTCCGAAGTGAAAGCCGCAGTCGGACCGAAACATCTGGTGCTGTCAATTGCGGCGGGCATCACCACGCGATTCATCGAGGACCGCCTTCAAGCCGGCGCAAGAGTTGTCCGAGCAATGCCCAATACGCCCGCGCTCGTGGGAGCGGGCGCGACAGCCCTGTGCCTCGGGGCGCATGCGGCCGAGCGCGACCTCCATGAAGCCGAACGGATATTCTCGGCCCTTGGCAGAGTGTACAGGTTTGACGAATCCTTGATGGACGCCGTCACCGCCGTGAGCGGAAGCGGACCGGCGTACCTCTTCCTTTTTGCCGAGTGTCTGGAAAGGGCGGCGGCCTCATGCGGACTGCCCGCGAAGGAGGCCGCAGACCTTGTCGGTCAGACCCTTTTCGGGGCATCGAAACTGCTGATTGAGTCCGGCGAGCAGCCCTCAGTTCTGCGCGCGAAGGTCACCTCGCCGGGTGGAACGACGGAGGCCGCTGTGGCGACGCTGAACCAAAGAGGCTTCAGCGAACTGATCACAGAGGCGGTGCACAACGCTCTGAACCGAGCAAAAGAGTTGGGGGGTGGCAAGAAAAGGTGAACCCGCAAATCACGCCCAACGAGATTCTTCAGAAGAAGTTCTCCCAGTCGCTGCGCGGCATCAAGCCGGACGAGGTCTATGACTTCCTGAGGATGGTCGCCTCGGAATTCGAGGACTTGCTCAGGCAAAACATGCTCCTGTCCGAAAAGGTCAAACAGCTCGAGGAAGCCGTCGACGAATACCGCCAGATGGAGAACACCCTGAAGAACACGCTCGTGTCCTCACAGAAGATTGGACAAGAGATAAAGAGCGAGGCCGAGCGCAAGAGCAACCTAATCATCCGCGAATCCGAACTCGAAGCTGAACGGATCATCCAGCGGGCGCGACAACGAAAGGACCGTCTCGAGGAAGAAACGTTCCAACTGCTCAACCAGCACAAGAGGTTTCGCGCCGAATTCCTCTCCCTTGTTGATACTCACCGAAAACTGGTGCAATCACAGGACCAGAGGCTGTTCCTCGAGTACGGCTTCAAGGAACTCCAGACCCCCTCCAACACGGAGCCGGAAATCGAACAGGAGGAGGCCGACCAGGCCGAAAAACCCGAGGTCGGCGAAGAGGAAATCAAGGACCTCGAAATCCTGTTCCCCGAGGAAAAGGAATGAACCGATGAAGCCTCTCCTTTGCTGCGGGCTCTCCGCCATCCTCGTGAAGCCGGCCAGGGTCCTGTCGCTCGCAACAGTGATGCTCGCGCTTGTAGTCACGAGCGCTCATGCAAACGGAACCGGCTCCTGCCCGTTTCTCCAAGAGCTTGAACGCGAGAGAGCAAAGGTTGAAACGTTCGCGGCGCGCTTCGAGCAGAAGAAGACCGTCGCGCTCTTCGACGAAGTCAAGACGTCAACCGGCCTCCTGCTCTACAAGACTCCTTATCAGATGATCTGGAAATACGAGTCACCCGACAAGACCCAGATGCGGATCGACCGCGAGTCGGTCTCCTTCTACTTCCCGCAGCTCGAACAAATAGAGGTCTATCCCATGCAACCGGGCCAGTCTGGCTCGTATTTCTTCTTCGCGTTCGAGGCCACCGCTGACGAGGTTGAGAAGAACTTCGAGGTCTCCGAGCCCGAGAAACGGGACAAATTCACTGTGCTGCGACTTGCGCCCAAGACCGACCCGCTCGCGTCTCAACTCCGAAGCATCACGCTCTGGCTTGCAGAGGATTACCTTCCGAGGAAAATATTGATAACGGAAGTCAGCGGCGACACGACCGAGGTGACGCTCACCGATGTCCGCACGAACGAGCTCATACCCGAGAAGGAACTCGTGTTTGACGCGCCGGAAGGAACAGCAATCATCAGGAGCGAAGCTGGCGCCTTCTGATTCGGGCATCTATCTGCTTATTATGCGCCTTAAAGCCCCCATAACCACAAGAATCGGCGCGCTCGGCACGTTGCGTTTCAAGCCAGGTTATTACGTGTACAGCGGGAGCGCCAAGAGGAATCTCTCGCACAGGCTCACGCGCCACTCACGACGCTGCAAGCGGCTCCATTGGCATATCGATTACCTCACGCGCCGCTCTGAAGTCAGTATCGAATCAACAAGGATTTATCAATCCAGCGAAATGAACGAGTGCGAACTGAATTCAATCGTCCAGGCAATCCCCCGCGCCGAGCCAATCTCGGGGTTCGGGTGCTCCGATTGCCGATGCCGCTCGCATCTCACATTCATCGGGACCGAGCGCTCAGGCCTGCGCTTCGTTCCGGAAAGCTCACATGCCCGCCAGTAAGTCGCACCCCCCCATCATTTTAGCATCGTCCTCCCCCAGGCGAATCGAGATTCTGCGCTCGCTCGGGTTAAGAGTCAAAGTAGTCCCAAGCGGCGTCGCCGAGGTCCATCCACTTGACGTTCGCGTCGAAGAGATCGTCCAGCACAACGCCCTTGCAAAAGCGCAAGACGTCGCCTCGCGATTTCCGAAGAGTCTCGTCATCGGCGCCGACACCGTCGTGTGGCTTGAGCAAGTCATCTACGGCAAGCCCGCAGACCCGGACGACGCCCGGCGCATGCTCCGACTGCTTGCGGGCAAAACCCACCGAGTTTACAGCGGAGTGGCGGTCGTCCGGGCCGGAAACGGGAAACACGAGACCGACTTTGCGATGACAGAGGTCACGTTTCGGCCGTTATCCGGCGCGCAAATCGAGCGATATCTCGAGATGATAGACCCGCTCGATAAGGCGGGCGCATATGCCATTCAGGGGGCAGGCGGCATCATCATTGAGAAGATATGCGGGTGCTACTATAATGTGGTCGGTCTTCCCTTGACCGTCCTCGATAAGCTGCTCAGCCATTTCGGCGCCCAGTTGCTGTGAGTCCAAGACTGCGGAGGTCCTGTGCAAATGGGAAAATACGTACTCGCCCTCGACCAGGGAACTACCAGTTCCCGCGCAATTGTGTTCGACCGTTCCGGAAAGCCGCTCGCCACCGCCGCGAAGGAGTTCCGACAGATTTACCCGAAGCCCGGCTGGGTCGAGCATGACCCTGAGGAAATCTGGTCAACCCAAATCGAGGTGGCCCGAAAGGCCCTGGAAAAGGCGGAAATTGAGGCTTCCTCCGTGGTTGCGATCGGCATCACGAACCAGCGCGAGACGACCGTCGTCTGGGACAGGAAAACCGGAAAACCCGTCGCCAACGCCATTGTATGGCAATGCAGGCGCAGCGCGCCGATCTGCGATGATTTGAAGTCCCGGGGCCTTGAACCGACGGTGCGAAAGAAGACCGGCCTCGTCATCGACGCCTATTTCTCCGGCACGAAGATCAAGTGGATTCTCGACAATGTACCCGGGGCGCACGACAGCGCGCGAAAGGGGGAACTGGCGTTCGGGACCATTGACTCATGGCTCATCTACAAGCTGAGCGGCGGCGCGGCGCATGTGACCGACTACACCAATGCCTCCCGCACGATGCTGTTCAACATCAACGACCTGCGTTGGGACGACGACCTTCTCGAAGAACTCGGAGTGCCCCGCTCGATGCTGCCCGAGGCCGCGCCCTCAAGCGCGGTATATGCCCACACGGACAAACACGTGTTTTTCGGGCAGGCGGTTCCCATCGCCGGCGTCGCCGGCGACCAGCAGGCCGCCCTGTTCGGACAGGCGTGTTTCGAGCCCGGACTCGCCAAGAACACGTACGGCACCGGCTGTTTCGTGCTCATGAACGTCGGACAGAAGCCTGTCGCCTCGAAGAGCGGACTCATCTCCACAATTGCGTGGGGCGTTAACAACACGGTCGAATACGCGCTTGAGGGCAGCATCTTCATCGCGGGCGCTGCCATACAATGGCTTCGCGACGAGCTTCGCATCATCTCAAACGCCGCCGAAAGCGAAACCCTCGCGCTGTCAGTCCCCGACAACGGCGGCGTCTACTTCGTCCCCGCGTTTGTCGGGCTTGGCGCTCCCTACTGGGATATGTACGCGCGAGGAACGATCGTCGGACTCACTCGCGGCTCCAACCGCGGCCACATAGCCCGCGCCGCGCTCGAGTCGCTATGCTATATGACGCGCGACGTCATCGAATGCATGGAGGCCGATTCGGGCAGAAGGCTCGAGGAGTTGAAGGTAGACGGCGGCGCCATCAAGAACAATTTCCTGATGCAATTCCAGAGCGACATCCTTGGAGTTCCGGTCATCAGGCCGGAAGTCAACGAAACCACCGCGCTCGGGGCCGCATACCTCGCCGGCCTTGCCGTCGGCTACTGGGAAAGCCTCAAGGACATCTCCGAAAACTGGAGAGAGGAAACCCGTTTCCGGCCCTCTCTGAACACGCGGGACCGCGAACGCCTCTACGCCAGATGGAAGCGCGCCGTCGAACGCGCCCGCGACTGGGCGAAGGAATGATTTGGAAAGGCGCCGTCTCAGTCTTGACAAGCGGCAGAAGTTGTGATAGAATTTGTTTTCGAGCGAACAGCTCTTCGTATCGAGTCGTGGTAAAGACATCCCCCTCATCCGCAAGAGTGTGTGTGGCTCTTGCGGATTTTTCTTTGAGGAAACCCGCCTAAACCGATGAAGGAGGTGAATGAAGTTGCCGGAAGGAGTAGTGAAGTGGTTCAATGACCAGAAGGGTTTTGGCTTCATCAGCCAGGAGAATGGGCCCGACGTATTCGTGCACCATTCTTCCATCGTGGGCAGTGGATTCAAGACCCTTGCTGAGAACGACCGTGTCCGTTTCGAGACGGTTCAGGGGCCGAAAGGCCTCAAGGCAGAGAATGTGGTGAAGCTGTAAGGACATCATACCTGCTGAACGTGGAAACCCCGCCCTTAGCGGGGTTTTTGCTTTTCAGTGACCGATAGCGAGCGCGCCGTAATGATGTGATACTTGACGGAAAGAACGGGAGGCGCGTCTATGAGACTCGTTATTGCGATTGCAACTCTGCTGTGTGCGCTGCAAGGATTTGCCCAAGCCGCCGAATACAAGGTCGCCCCTGAACGCAGCGAACTCGTCGTTCAGCTATATAAGGCCGGCATCGCCTCCGCGCTGGCCCATGATCACGTCATCCGGGCCGCCGAATTCTCCGGCGACGCCGAGTTCAATCCCGACGACCCTTCCCTTACTTCCCTGCGGATTGAGGTCCAAACCGCCTCGCTCCAAGCCGATGAGCCGGAACTCAGACGGAAATACGGCCTGACCCAGCGGCTCAGCGACGGCGACCGCAAGAGCATCCAGCAGACCATGGAGTCCCCCCGCCAAATGGACGCGCAAAAATATCCGACCATCACGTTTCAATCAACGGAAGTCAAGAAAGAATCCGAGGGTCTGTTCCTGATCACGGGCGACTTGACCATGCACGGCGTCACACGCACGGTCACCGTCTCCGCTATTATTGAGGACTTGAAGAACGGCGACATCCGCGGTCGAGCCTCGCTCACATTCAACCAGAGCGATTTCGACATCGAACCTTATAGTGCATTCCTCGGGGCGGTCAGAAACCAGGATCAGGCCGTGATGCATGTGAATATCCTGATTACGCCCGTTCCTCCCGATGACCCCCCCGCCGATTAGCGGTTATTTGGCTCCACCCCGTTTCCTCACGGAATCTCGAAAAGTACATGTTCGCGCGGGGGCAGCGATCGAGGATGGCCCTCCGATATGAGTCCAGATTCATGTATTTCGAAAGCGTGAAGGGGTTCATGAAATTGTCGAAATGATGCACCAGGGTCACCCCGGGGTCGAATCGCTCAATCAGATGTTGCGAGTGCCGAATCCATTTCCGGTTGGCCGGACAATAGGGAATCGCCAGCACGTCAACGCGCTCGATACTGCCCAGCCTCTTGACATCATCGGTGAGGTTGCCGAAATACAGCATCGTCTTGCCGTCCGGAAACCTGAAATGATACGCGAAGCAATTGCAGTACAGATGATGTGTAAGCCATTTGAACCCTGTCGCCAACGAGGCTGGCGTACCGTGCCTAAGCGGCCGCAAAAACATTTCCCTGATGAACCAGAAATCTATCTCCTCGGTCCCTATCCGCCACGGGGTCACTTCGATATCCGCAATGGAGAACGCCTGTCCCTCGACATCCTCGAGCGAGTGACACCTGGACCTGTCGAACTCCAGGTCGGACCCGCTCTCCTCGCGTCGGATGTCCCCCAGACACTCGCGGGGCGCGTACGTTACCGGATTATGCCGCGCGGCCAGATACGGAAAATCCCACGAGTGGTCCAAATGCCCATGCGTAAGCAGGAGAAAATCCATTTTTTCAAGCTCTTCCCTCCGCTCCTCAAGATGGGGCTTATCGCCGGGCAGCCGCGTAAACAGCGGGTCAATGAGGACCACGAGTCCCTTGTAGCAAATCTGATAATGAGCCGCGCCAAGCCAAAGAAGCCTGATCTTGTCTTCGGGAGTCATTTATGCCTTTCCCCCACAATTGGGGACACCATGCGGCATGAAGAATCATGGACACCATAATTCATGGCGCCCCCGATGTCCCCACCCCAAGCATCTCCAGAAATCCCTGCACGCGCGTCCGTATCTGCTCGCGATTGGCGCCGACTCGGTGCTCGGTCTCTATCACCATATTCGGGATTCCGGCTCCTTTGAGCACGTCGCTGAGCAGCGGATGCTCCGCGAGATGCGGGTCGCAAAACTTCTGAATGATGAATATGACGGCCTGCGCCCGCGACTCGCGCATGCGCTCAAGTATGAACTCAAGTCGTCGCCGGAACGGCAGCCGGCTCGGACACGGCACGCGCCCGAGATATCGCCGCGCCAGTCTCTCGAGCGGACCGCCGTCGCCCTCGACCAGGCCCGAGAACCCCCGCGCACCGGTGCAGAGGTCGTCGCCAACAATGGTCGCCCCGGCTTCTTCAATAACCCTTAGGATTTCCGAGTCGTGCAATTCACTTCCCGAAATGAACACTCTATGCGCATCCTGGCCGCATCCGACCGGCCTAAGTATCTCGCCAATCAGCGCCTCCGTCATTTGCGAGTGTTCCTCGGGCGGCATAATCGCCCCGCAAAGCACGGCGTCGAGCACGTCGCTCCCTGCTATCGGCGACGGATTGGCGGCCCGGACGGAATAGAGCCGTGAGAGTGCCGCTCGCTGTCGGTTATGGGTCTCAATGCTCCGGGAGATAGACTCATCTGAAATCGGGGCGCTGACATACTCTTCCAGCGCTTTCTTCAGTTTGTTCAGTTCGTTCACATAATATCGAAGCGCGCCCTCGCTCAGAAAATAAGGAGGCGCGAACATGTACGTGAATTCCGTCTTGATGTTGCGTTGCCAGATGCCGAACAGCCCGCAGGTGGCGTCGCACGTGTAAGCGTGCACGATGCCGTCGAGGTAGTCGAACCCTCCCTTCAGCGCGGTGTCGAGCACTCCTCTCACAAATGGACACACAAAGCTCTGCACAAGCGTGTCGGCCTGCGTGATGTCTTCAGTTCCTCCAAACAGACGCACCGGGTGTATTCCCGCGGCGCGAATCAATTCGACCGGCGTATAGCTGCAAAAATAGCCGAAGACCTTTGTGCCCGTCCTCATCTTCAAATCGACCAGGTATTCGTTTCGCTGCTTCACTATATTGCTGAACTGTTCTCCAATGGCCGTCTGCATATCATTCCCTTGCGCTATTTGCTCGAATTAGTCGGAGACATGATGCTGCATCGTGTCCCCGATTAATTCTCTTCACGCTTCGGCACAAGCGTCAAGACCTCTTCCGAATCCGCATAATCCGCCGCGTCCATTGTCAAAGTGACATACTCACCCGCCAGCCATTTCTCCGCAAAATCGCTGTAGTGCCTGCTTGCAGGGTTGCCCGACTGGCCGGTCGTGTGGATTCCCAAAACCCGATCCAACCGCGAAAAATCCATAATGTGCCGAATCGAGGCCACCATGGACACATCATACGGTTTGTCAAACTCGAACGTGGCTCGGTTCACCGTTTCGCCGTCACCGGGAAACGGAAACGGCCCGACATTTAATAGCCGTCTCGCGAAGCGGTTGCGGTCGAGCGGATGTTTGAATTCCAGCCTGTGGGCGCGCCCCCACTTCCATTCGGAAATATCTTTCCCAAATCGTCTCTGGAGCGATGTGACCGCCTCTTCAAAGCTGCGCAGCGAAATGTCCTCGATGCTCTCGATGTCCTTTGTCCGCTTGTCATCAAACCAAGGCGAATCCTTTTCCATGAATTCAACAAACCGCTCGATCCACAGGTAGTAGTCCGTCAGATATTCCTCAGACAGGTCATTGCCCATCTCGTCGGCAAAAGTGTTCTTCGCAAACGTCAGGAGAAACTCGTGGTATATGGTAGCGGCCACGCTGTCGGCGGTATTGTCAAAGTCCCATTGCCTCAGCCGCTCCGCCGCCTCGCGCCCGGCGGGTTCCTGAAGATTCCTAAACGCAGGCATCACTCTCTCGACAATCAGCGGAGCGAGGAGAGAGGCTGTGTCGGACTGCATCCTCGCGACACCATCGGAATCATGAGGACCATTCTTCTCTATGAGTTCGGCGATTCTCGCGTATCTGAATCGCGGCGCCCAATACGCCGATATGAAATGCCGATACTCCTCACCGACCACACGATTGTTCGCCGTCACGATGTAGCCGGCTCGCGGATTGAGCGCATATGGCATCTCCTCAAACGGAATCCGCCCGTACCACCCGGCCTCGCTCTTCCAACCGTCGCGCGGAAGCGGGCTGCTTCCGCTCGGGCGAACCGGAACAATTCCCGCCCCCTGATAGCCGATGTTGCCCTCGACATCGGCATAAATAAAGTTCTGCGGGGCCGCCCCGAAATCGCGGAGCGCCTCTCGGAATTCCGCCCAATTCTCGGAAAGGCAGACGCGCGGCAGCGCCTCGAATTCCGGCGTAGGCTCAAATCCGGTCCAGCACAGGCTGACGGCGTGAGCGATGCCGGGGACCACCTCGTTCATCAGAGGCCCGTGTATCGTCCGGCGGACCTGTCGGACAATGACGGAGAGCTTTCCTTCTTCGTTGCGGAAACCGATGCGTTCCAGCCTCGTGTCCATGTCCACCCATCTGCCGTCATATTCGTATTGCAGCGGGTCATTCGGGTTCAGCCGCTCGATGAAGATATCCTGAATGTCCGCCGTCATGTTGGTGAGGCCCCACCCGATTCTCCGGTTATGGCCGACCAACGGCAAGGGCATACCCGGCACGAGGCCGCCGATCACGTCATAGCCGCCGCCCACGAGGTGGACGTAGTACCATATTGACGGCATCCGGGTGCCGCTTAGGTGCGGATCATTCGCGAGGATGGGCGCCCCATTCTTTGTCAGAGACGGCCCTATCACCCAACTGTTGCTCCCGCCCGGATGCCCGATGAACTCCTCGAGCACACCCGAAGAACGCTCCAGGAATGTGGTGTCAACTTCCCTTTCCAATTCGCCCGCCGCGATGATAAATGGTCCGCCGGAAGGATACGTCGGACCAAGCTCCGCCGCCATGCCCGCGCCCAGCTTTGCCGACAGTTTGGCCAGGATCAGTTCGCTCTCATAATCTTTTGATAGCTGCCAGGCGAGCAGCCGCGAGATGACCAAGGCATCCGACGGCTGCCAGGGCTCCGGCCGATACTTCAGCAGCCGGAACTCCGGCGGCAACGCAGCCAGGCGCTCCATGCCTGCATTGACGCCATCGGAAAATGCTTGTAAAGCGGCCAGCGTGTCCGGGGATAGAACAGACAACTGGCGTTTCGCGGTGTGCTCGAACCCCAGGATGCGCACCAGCAGGTCGGCCTCGATGAGCCTCTCGCCGAATAGTTCCGCAAGCCTCCCCGTCGCCGCCCTCCTCGTCACATCCATCTGCCACAAGCGGTCCTGCGCGCTCACATAGCCGACCGCAAACATCAAGTCGTTCCGGTTGCGCGCGTGGATGTGCGGGATGCCGTGCGCGTCACGATATATGGTCACCTGCTCGGAGATGCCCTCCAGAGTGACCGCGCCGGAGAGTTGAGGCAGCGACTTCCTCAGTTCCAGCCGAACCCAGATATATGCGGCAACCACACCGATCGCAAGGAAAACCGCCACACTCACAACTGCAATTGAAATCTTTCTCAAAACCTAAATCGCGCTTTCTTGCTGTCCTTCGTGTCTTGGTGGTTCATACAACCTAAAACGGCTCCTTCATCGGACCCACGTCGCACTTGTCGCTCAAAATCCAACCGGTCAACCGATAGTTGACGTTGCAGCCGGACCCAAAGAACCCATTGACCAGGCTCTTGAACGGACACTCCCGCTGGCGACCCGACTCCGAACCCACAGCGCTCTCGCCTTGGGCTTCGTCATAAATATGAACAACCACCACCGATGACTTCTCATCGCTCTGAACGACAGAACGAAGCTCGGCGCCCGCAGCCTTACACACAAAGGCCAGAAACACCGCCACCACGGTTGCACAGACCATCACTCTGATGCCGATCCTCATTGCGCCCTCCTTTCAACGTTAATCGCTCGATTATACCCCTCAGCGACACATTCGTCAAAACAACTCGCTAGACAACCGGTCAGGCCGGGATTATAATAGAGGGAGGTTACCGCATAGTTAAAGGGTGGAGAATTTCACAAAACCGCCATGCGTCGAATATCGCTCTTCTTGATTTTCATCGCGCTCTTCTCGCTGATTGTCGCTTCAGTCTCCGCGCAGGATAAGTTCGTCTATGTCATCACTATCAACGATGACATTATTAACCCGGCCACCTCAGAGTACATCTCTCGATCCATCAAAGCCGCAGAGAACGATCGCGCCGAGGCCCTTATCATCCAGCTTGATACGCCCGGCGGCCTCCTCACCGCAACGCGCAAGATCGTGAAGGATGAACTGAATGCGAAAATTCCCATAGTCGTCTATGTCGCGCCCAGCGGTTCGCGCGCCGGTTCGGCAGGCGTATTCATAACCATCGCTGCGCACATCGCCGCCATGGCGCCCTCTACTAACATCGGCGCCGCGCACCCTGTGGACATCGGCGGCGATCAGGAAGGCTGGCGCGAGGCCTTCAAGGAACTCGAAAAGAAGCTCCGCCAAATGGAGCGCGAGCAGGAGGAGGCTGAAAAGAAGACCGACGAACCGGAACAGCCTGGCGAGCAACCGGAACCGGAAGAGCCTGTGAGTGACGAGGCGGAGCCGGAAGAAGAACTCGAATCTCCCGGTGACACCATGGGCGAGAAAGTCCTCAAGGATACCGTCGCGTGGACCCGCGCCATTGCGGAACTACGCGGCAGAAACGCCGACTGGGCCGTCAGAGCCGTCACCAAGAGCGAGTCCATCACCGAAACCGAGGCATTCGAGAAGAACGTCGTCGACCTGGTCGCCGCGGACCTCGACGATCTGCTCCAGAAAATCGACGGCCGAGAGGTCACCCTCCCTGATGAGGTCGTCACCCTCAACACCAAAGATGCGCGCATCGTGCGGCACGATATGACCTTCCGACAAAGGGTCCTCAACGCCATCTCGCATCCCAACATCGCGTACATCCTGATGATGCTCGGCTTCTTTGGACTCCTGTTCGAGGTAACCCATCCCGGCATCGGGTTCCCGGGTGTCGCGGGCGCCATCTGCCTGATACTTGCCTTCTACTCGTTCCAGGCACTGCCCGTCAACTACGCCGGAGTATTACTCATCATACTCGCGCTCGCACTCTTCGTCGCGGAGGTCAAAGTCGCCAGCTACGGTCTCCTCACCCTTGGCGGCCTGGTGTGCATGACCCTCGGCTCCATCATGCTGATCGATACGCCATTCGAGTTCATGCGGGTTTCGTACTCGGTCATCTTTCCTATGGTCTTTACTACTGCCGCCATCTTCGCGTTCCTGGTCACTCTGGTCATCCGAGCACACTCGCGGAGAAGTTCCACCGGAATGGATGCCTTCGTCGGGCTTGTCGGCGCCGCCGAGACCGACATCTCGCCTGATGGCAAGATTTTTGTACATGGCGAAATATGGAACGCCCACAGCGCCAAGCCCATCAAGAAGGGCGAAAAGGTCAAGGTGCTGAAAGCGGACGGAATGCTATTGGAAGTGGAACCGCTCGAATCCTGAAGCAGGCCCCCTCAACCGATTAAAGGAGGACTCTCTCATGTATCTGCCGCTCTTGATTGTAGTTCTGGTAGTGGCCCTCTTCCTTTTCAACTGGATCAAGATTCTGAACGAATACGAGCGCGGTGTCATCTTCAGGCTCGGCCGAGTCTTGGATAAACCGAAGGGACCAGGAATCATTCTCGTGTTCTGGCCCATTGACCGGATGGTTCGGGTGAGCCTCAGGCTGATCGCGCTCGATGTGCCGCCACAGGACGTCATCACGCGCGATAACGTCTCAGTCAAGGTCAACGCCGTCGCCTATTTCCGCGTGATGGAGCCCAGCCGCTCCGTCATCGAAGTCGAGAACTACCTCTTCGCCACCTCTCAGATGGCGCAGACCACGCTGCGGGCCGTCATCGGACGCTCCGACCTCGACGAACTCCTCGCCGAACGCGACAAGGTCAATCATGAACTCCAAACCATCCTCGACCGCCAGACCGACCCCTGGGGTATCAAGGTCACCAACGTCGAAGTCAAACACGTGGACCTGCCCACAGAGATGCAGCGCGCCATTGCGCGGCAGGCAGTCGCCGAGCGCGAACGACGCGCCAAAATTATCAACGCGGAAGGCGAATTCCAGGCCGCCCAAAAGCTTGTCGAAGCAGCCACCATGATGGAGGAGCATCCGATGTCACTCCAAATGCGCTTCATACAAACCATGTCCGAGGTAGCTTCCGAGAAGAACACCACGACCGTGCTCCCGATCCCCATTGACCTGTTCCGCCCCTTCTTCAAGGCGGAAATCAAGAAAGAGGAACAAAAGCCCTAAACTATGGGGATGTGTGACGTAGGGGCAGGCCTCGCGGCTGCCCTTATCCACAAACACGTCGTATTCGACCCGGGACCGTATGACAGCCACCGCCCTCACTCCCGAACACACCATCAACCGATGGGTGCTCCAACTTGCCTCAGGGCTGAACGGCACGCCTTCCCCATCCATTGCCTCGCTCCAAAGACTCTCCCCCTCCCACCGGCCCGCACTCTACCGGTTCGATAACGACGTAAGCCTCGTGCTCAAGGAATATTGGCGCGACTCCGATTGCGACCCGGCCCTCGCGCTGCTCCGCGCACGCCGAGAGGCTGAACGATTCGCCCTTTGCCATGAGCTGGAGTTATGCCGCAACCCCGATAGAACCGCCCGCATGCTGGAGTCTCGCTCCGAGCCGCCTGCCGCGCTCGCGCTCGAATACGTCCAAGGCGTCAACCTCGGCAGTCTCATTAGACGGGGCCTCAAAAAGAGCCTTAACCCCTCTCCCCCGTTTTCTGCGGCGACCGCCGTCGCGCGCTGCCTCGCGCACATACACAGCGTCTCAACGCCGAGGATTGGCATCACGTCTTCCTGTGAGGAGACCTATCCCGACAAGATCATCGAGACGCTCGGCGGTCTCACAGGCGGCAAGGTCCGGCCCTTGGCATTACTCCTCCGCTCGGCACGAGAGCGCCTCAGTCTCTCCAGCGACCGTCTCGTCCACGGCGACGCGAACCCCACCAACTTTATCGTCGAGCCATCAGGGACCGCCGTCGCAATAGACCTCGAACGCCTCGGACGCGGCGACCCACACCTCGACATCGGATTCCTGCTCGCCGACTTCATCCACATGGCCAGCCACTGCGGACAGCCCAAAGCAGCCGCGGAGTTGGCCGAAGCCTTTCGCGCGGCCTACAAGCCCCCTATCGACTCCGCCCGCGAGCGCTACTTCACCGCCCTTGGCCTGCTCCGCATCGCCCGCAACCCCTGGCACACTCCCTTCCACCGCGACTGGCTCATCGCCCGCGCCGAGCGGCTGCTCTCAGCCTGAAACCCCGTTCCTTCTTGGTGTCGCTTGATACCCTTTGTGACTCGGTGGTTTAAAAAGAATTTTCGCTTGCGTCATTCTTTTTCCTTCCCTCTTCGTGTCCGATGTGATACAATCACACCACAGACGACTCAAAGCATTTGAATGCATCACGACCCTCTTTCTGCAAATACGACCGGCAGGTGACTTGAAATGGCGCGAAAGACGCATAAGCGCGATACTCCTCCAACACGGGCGCAGGCCGTCAAGGCAGTGCGCATCTTCGGCGCCATTAACCTCGCCCTCGGCATCTACATGATACTCGGCGCCATCACGGCAGCCCAGGGCATGAATCTGCCCGGCTCCGCCGCCAGACTGGTCGGCGGCATTCTCGGCATCGTGGCGGTCGCCGTCGGCTGGGGGTCGGCAGCGGCAAGCGGCCTCGGACTGATCCTGCTCTCCGGATGGGGACGATGGCTCGCCGCCATGTGGGGAAAGATAGTCGTGTGGCTCCTCCCCATCGCATATGGCCTCTCCGCGGACGGCCTCTCCGACTTCTTCTCGCTCTCGTTTGGCATCATTCTCGTGATCTGTCTGTATGCCAGCGTTGTCGCCCAGAATGTCGGGAAAGAAGAATTTGACGCGGCTTTCGTGGCGGTATCATCGGGCGGCCAGCCCGATAGCCACGCCGACACCGTCAAGGAGGCCCCGCCGCAGCCAAGCCAAGAACCTGCGCCCTTACAGGAGAAAATCAGCTTTGAATGTCCCGAATGCGGAAAACGGTACACCGTGAGCGCGTCGCTCGCTGGCCGAAAGGCCCAGTGCAAAGCATGCGGCCACAGACAGCGAATCCCCTCCGAGACCGCCGGATAAGACGTCACCCCTCGACTCCAGATTTCAGAAGATGTCGAGCCAAAGCATTGCCAATCGAAATCTTTCTTGTGTAACATATTCTCGTCCGCATCCGATGAACGCAACCGACACAGCGGGACGGCAACGATGATAGGCTCGAAACTGGCTTGGGGCT
>CAZEBC010000020.1:0-13568 GCA_964510165.1 uncultured bacterium | reverse complement strand
GGCACTTTAGGCACTCCCTTTGCCTTTCCGCCGACCCGTCGCCACAGTTGTATAAAGGGGGTATGAACCATGAGCTTCATCAAAACACCCGAGGAAATAGCAATGGCTCACCGCGAGACCGGCGAATTCTATGACGCTGAAATGCTGACGGTCGTGTGGGAGACAAAGCCCGAGATCGTCGAGCGATTGCTGCCGCCTCATCTGAAGCCGGCCGAACATCCGCTCGCGGTCGCCTTTGTCGCGCACTATCCCAAGACCAACTTCGGCGTGACCTATCGGGAGAGCGCCCTGTTCCTGAGGACCCGATTCAACGGCGAAACCGGCGCGTACTGCCTTTCGATGTCGGTCACCGACGACATGGCGCTCGTGGCAGGCCGCGAGATATACGGGTATCCGAAGAAGCTTGCAACCATCGAACTCACCCACGCCGGCGATTATGCCCAGGGCTGGGCGCGGCGCAGGGGCATTCAGTTCTTCGAGGTCCGCGCCAACCTGTCCGGCAAATTCAACGAAGAGGAAGCCAAACGGATTTTCTCAAACGTGCTCGGCGATGGCACATCGGTGGTCATCGCGTACAACTACAAGCATTTCCCGTCGCCCGACGGCGAGGGGTTCGACTACAATCCGCGCCTGATCAGGGAAGAGGTCGAGTTGCATCCGAGCATGGTCCAGGCAGGCGAGGCCGAGGTCGTGCTCAAGCCGTCCGACTACGATCCGTGGAGTGAGGTCGAGGTCGTGAAAGTGCTGGGCGCGATCTACTCCAGAGGCAACAACAAGATGCGCCGGGGCAAAGTGATCGCCGAGGCCGACCCGTCAGAGTTCGCGCCGCATGCGTTCCTTAAGTGGGACAAGCGCATACCGTAGCAGAATGGCAGCGCGGGACTCCCATCCTGCAAACATCCGATTATCGCAGGACACCGAGAGGCTGCAGGGGCGGTTGCGAGCCGCCCCCACAGTGCAATCGGCATCCATGGACCGGAGGTCTTCACAGCCTGGCGCCGGCGTTTTTGAGCAGTCGGACAACTTCGGTCTTGCCGTTCTCCAGCGCGAGCACCAGAGCTGTCTTTCCGTCTTTGCCCTTGAGATTCAAGTCTGCGCCCTTTGCCAGCAGAAGTCTCACAAGATCGGCGTGGCCGGCCTGAGCGGCGTGCATCAAGGCTGTGTAACCCTTATCATCTTGCGCGTTGACGTCGGCGCCGCTTTCGAGGAGTGTCCGCGCGGTTTCCGTGTGCCCCTTCAGCGCCGCGATCATCAACGCCGTCCGACCATCCTTGTCATTTTCATTCACGTTTGCGCCCGCGGCCGGGAGCCGCTTTATGTCATCAGCGCGGCCCTTTTCAGGCGCCTGATACAAGACATCTCTGTCCTCGGCCTTTCGCTCATTACCGGCGCTTCTCGACAATGGTCTGAATAGACTAAGCCCGGAAGATGGCTCGCACGCCTCGACCGCCGGAGCCGACTTGCAGGCTGCGAACTGGCGCGCGCCGCCGACGGCATAGTTCGATACGCCCTGGGGCAATGGCAAAGGTTGGACCACGCTCGTGCTTTCGCCCGTTGTGTTTCTGACCAGCGAATCTATGGCCACGAACGACGTGTAATCGGTCAGCAGATTGTACGTCAAGCCCAGGTTGGTCACCTCCTTCACGCGTTCGTCGTCGGGGCGAAGACTGTTGTAGTCGGCGAGCGTCTTGATGCGGTGCCTGGCCCACAGGTAGCGGAGCGCGGCGTTCGATTCCCGCTCCATATCACGATTGATATCGAGCTTTGCGGTGTATGCTCCCGCCGCCGTGTAGCCGGAAATCTCCACGACGCCCGCCGCCGTCCCCTTGTATTTTCCAAACACGATGACGGGCCGGCTCGCCAGAACGTCCGGGACCGAGATCGGCTCGATGTCGTAGGCGTTCAGGCTCTTGAAGGCGACCTTGATCTGAGTCAGCACGGGCTCGCGGATATACTCCCTGAACTTCTCGGCCTTGCTCGCGGCCTCGTCGGGATGCGTCACTACGAACGGCTCTCCCCCGCCGCAGCGTGCCATTCCCTCGATGAGGAACCGGTTGACGCTTGAGCCGATTCCGAACGCAAACAGGTTCGACTTGTTGAGACTCTTGCGAATGAGGTCAAACGCCTCCGCCTCGCAGCTTACGTAGCCGTCGGTGATTATGACCGTGGTACGAGATACGTTCTCCTCCTGCCGGGGCAATGAGAAGGCGGTTTGAAGGGCGTTGATAAGTTCGGTCCCGCCCCCGCCAGTCTGCCGGTCGATCGTGTCCAGCGCCTTGTCAATGTTGGCCTTGTTGGCCGGGAGCGACCGCTCCGAGAGCACTGCCGCTCGTCCGGAGAAGAGCACGACATTGAACGTGTCGGTTTCCCGAAGTTGTCCGATCAGGTCGCGGATCAGCGTCTTCGCGGTGTCCAGCGGGAACCCGTGCATCGAGCCGGACACGTCGAGCACGAAGATATATTCCCTTGGCGGAATCGCGGCCTGCGTCACTCGAGCGGGCGGCTCCATCATCACCAGGAAGAACTTCTCTTGCTCGCCCGGATAGAGCAGCACTCCCGACTGGATTCTCGCGCCTTCGAGACTGTAGCGCAGGATGAAATCCTTCGTGCCTGCGCCCTTGGCGTCGTCGAGCGTTACCGTGGCGCTGGCGGCGCCGTCATACGCGATCTTTGTCTTGTGCGAGGGGCAGGTCATCTTCGCGATTGAGATGCCGGAATTGAGCGCAACCCTGATGTCGAATGTGAACGGCTCCGGCTCGCCTTCCCTGAGGTAAGGGTTCTCGACCCATTTGTCCCTGTCCGATGCGTCCTCTCTCGGCATGTTCGAGTAGCGCGGGCCGACGACGGTCGGATACACAAATTCGTACGTTCCGTCTTCGGGCACGAGCAGTTCCACATAGTTGAGTTCGACCTTGATGATGTCGCCGGGCATGATGTTGGCGACGTTCATCTGAAAAACGTTGGGCCGTTGCTGTTCGAGTAGCGTTGCGCTCTTGCCCGCCGCCTTCGCCTGCTCGTAGTCGGCCCGCGCCTTTTCCCGCTCCTCGATCTTTGTCTCGATCACGCGCTCGCCGATGGTCATCCGCATTCCGAACACGGCAGCGTTTGTTGAGCCGGGGAACACATAGGTCGCCTCGATCGGGCGCGCGCCGCCGTTCTTGTACACCTGCGTCACGAGCACCTTCGCGATGACACCCGCGATCTCGACGTCGGCGCGGGTGCTCTGGAGCGGCAGTTGGTCAACCGAGGGGTCGTCGCTGTGCACAAAGAAGTAGGGTGACAGCGTCTTGTCATCGTTCGCTTCGCCTTGCTGGCCGAACGCGGAGAACGGCAGCGCGAAGACGATGAGCAGTATCACGATAATCACTTTTCCGATTGGTCTCATTGTGTCCTCCTGCACGGGCAGCCGTGCGGTTCGTTTTAAGCCTCGCTTCCGTAATCACGCGCACACCCAGTTGCGCTTCAGCACTGCTACCGGCTTAAACGAACGAGCGGCGGAAAAGTTTTATGGGAGCGGCCACAGGACGGGAAATTTCACCGCCGAGACGCAGAGGACGCGGGGAGAAAGGGGAAGGGGGAAAGGAAAAACGCGAAGAAGGTTCAACCACAGAGGACGCCGAGTTCTCAAAGAGATCATTTCGTGGGTCAACGAGAGCTTTTTCGGACTCGCTCAGGGGCTTTGCGCTGGAGGTTGCCGAAGATGCAAAGTACGTCTTCTTCGAGCTCCATGATGAATGCGGGGGTCACTTCGGAGATCGGCACGATCTGTTGCCGTTTGAACTTGAAACTTTCGAGTTCGGGTCCTGTCTCATAAGAATGAAGCAATAGTCCGAATTCACCGATGTTCGGATGGCCCACGGCGCTTCTTAAGAAGGCTATCCACTCCTCCGCCTCAGGCTGGCGAGACAGGAGAGCGCTTTCCCTCTTGTGCTCCTTGTCCTTGAGCCATTTTTCGATCTTGGCTTCACCCCACCCTTTCTTCTTTAACCGCTTGGTGTCTTTGGCCGTGTCGGCCTGAATATTATCGTTAGAGTTCATGAATCCGAGAACGGTATCGCAATCACAATGACGTGCCAGATATAAATTGTATTCTCCGGAAGCTGAGCCTGTACGTACTTATTCACTATTTGCTCGAATTTCAGGCCTTGCGGCTTCGACACTTCATTGAGCGTTTCGATTCTTGTTCCGGTTCCGATCGTTCCGGTAATGAAGCGACACATCTTGCTCTTTCCTGCCAAGCTTGAATTATCAGGTCATGCCCTCGGCCTCCAGGACAGGCTAGAGTTCGGCGATCAAGGGAGGGAGTTCTTCCTTCACGGTTTTCCAGACAATATCGAGGTCGACATCAAAGTATGCGTGGATGAGGCGGTTCCGCATGCCGATCATGTCAAACCATGCTATCTGCGGATTCATTTCACGAAACTCCCGTGATACATAGTTTGCCGCTTCACCGACGATTTCCAGACACCGGACAAGCGAATGCACAAGTGGGCGATCATTCTCCAAATCTTCTCGGGTTCGTCCCTTCGCATAACCGACCGCCTCGCGGGCCGATTGGAGCATGTGATACAGGCGGACCGTATCGTCCCTATGCGGCATACTGAACCTCGGCAGCGGCGACCACTTCGTCACGGAACAATCGGCTCAACTCCTGCGGCGTGCGCATGTCGGCCCTTCGCCCGATAATCTCGGACAATTCGCGCTCCATTCGGGCCATGCGCATGAATCCCGGCTCACTGCCGGGTTCGAACTCCACAAGCGCGTCCACGTCGCTGTCAGGTCCGAAGTCTTCCCTGAGCACTGACCCGAAGAACGCAAGTTTGCGGATATTGTGTTTGCGGCAGAATTCGCCGAGTTTTTCTCTGTTTACCTGGATGCGCAGGCTCATCGGCAGACTCCTTCAATTTATTCTTACCGCAAATTAGTCCGCAATCAGGTTATTATAACAAAGCCATGAGCCGTGTTCAATCGGGTCCTTCCTTTGCCCGCTTAACTTATTCGATGGTGCCTCAAGTATTAGGCCTGAGCCTCTCTAAGATTTGCTTCTCTTCAGAGACTCGGTGGGTTCGGGGTCGGTTTCTTCCGCGAGGACGTTTCTGAGTTCGTCTACCAGAATCTGAGCGGCCGGGGGGAGCGTGCGCTCGCGAAGATGAACCACCCCGATATTCGTCCTTATGCCTGTTCTGATGGGTAATTCCGCCAACGCGCCCAGCTTAACGGCACGACGCAGCACACTGCGAGGCAGGGCGCTGATGCAATCGCTCTGTTCCACGATGCTCAGGATCACGGCGATGTCGTCACATTCCAGCGCAAGGGAAAGCCCTTTCTTAGTAGATGCCTCCAGGTTTCTCAGGAACCGATCGAACCGGATGTGGAAGCTCGGCCCGATGAGAGGATACTGAAAGATGTCGACCGGCTTGAGCTCTTTTTTACGCAGGGCGGGATGCTTCTTTCGACAGCATGCAACAATATCTTCAGAGGGCAGATTGACGATAGTTGCGTTTTCAGGTATGTCAATATTGTGAATGGTCCCGAGATACAGGTCAATCTCGCTCCTGACAATCATGTCAATGAGTGTATTCGGGTCCTTGACCTCGACGCGAAAGCGCACTCCGGGACTCCGGCCGATCAGTTTCGAAAGGGCTGCCGGCAGCGCGTATGACGCGCTGTATGGCGCCACTCCGATTCGCAGTTCGCCCGCTTCCAATCCCGCGAGCAGTTGGATGTCTCGCTTGCTTGCGTCGAATGCTCCGAGCAACGCGCGAATCCGCTTGATGACTACCTCCCCATAAGGGGTGGGCACGACACCCTTTTTGCGCCGGTCAAACAATGGCACCCCATACCAGGCCTCAAGCTGCTTTACGCTTTTGGTGAGGGCTGGCTGGGTGATGAACGCGGCCTCGGCCGCCCGCCTGAAACTGCCATGGTCGGCCAATTTGATGAGATACTGCAGTTACTCGACGCTTGGCATCAGAACCTCTGGTTATCGGGCTATACAAAGAATTCATTTGTCAAATCCAGTTTTCTATGGTATCAAATATGAGGAGGAACATCAAAGTTGCGGTGAATCAATCTATTCGCACAGGAGAAGAGTAATGAGCACGGAAAAAGACAATGTGACACGGAGAAGTTTCATCAAGAAGTCGGCCGTAGCGGCGGCAGCCGTGGGCGGCGTCGGCCTGTTGGGTGCGGGGGCGTACAAGTTCCTCAATCCTTCGCACTCATTCGACGCTACTGTTGCCGGGCTGGATTCCACCCATATGCCCACCGACCTCGATATCATTAATCCCCATGCTCCCAGGCCGAACATCGTCTTCATCTATGCCGATGACCTGGGGTATGGCGATTTGTCGTGTTTCGGCAGTAAAGCTATCGTGACGCCGAACCTCGATCGGATGGCGCAAGACGGGGTTCGTTTCACTGACTTTTACTCATGCAATGCTCTGTGCTCTCCCGCCCGATTCGGGTTGTTGACCGGGCGCTATCCTCAACGAAGGGGATTGGATTGGCCGTTGTGGGGTGAGAACGAGGCCTCCAGAGAAAAGGCGATTCGCCGTTTCGGTCAGGTCCTTGGGCGGTTCGGCCTCACCGATCTGTCAAGGGATAGCAAGATACCAGGCATCCCCGTGGATGAGCTGACCCTTGCCGAGGCGCTCAAGCCTGCCGGTTATCACAGCGGGCTTATCGGCAAATGGCACCTGGGCGATTTCTCCGCTTTGCCGGTGTATCATCCTTTGAGGCATGGATTCGAGTATTTCTTTGGCGTGCCATGCGCCAACGGGCAGAATCCGTTTCCGCTCTACAGGAATGAAGAATGTCTGGAAGAAAACATACAGGATCAGGCGAAGCTGACCGGGCTCTACACCCAAGAGGCGATCAACTTTATCGAGAAGTCGAAGGACAAGCCCTTCTTCTGCTACATGCCTCACACCTTCCCCCACCGCCCGCTCCATGCGTCGGCCGGATTCAAGGGCAAATCCAAAGCCGGCATATATGGCGACGCCGTGGAAGAGCTTGATTGGAGCGTCGGACAGGTCATGGAATGTCTGAGAGCAAACAATCTTGAGAACAATACGCTCGTTGTGTTCACGAGCGACAACGGCCCGTGGTACAACGGCAGCGCCAACGGCCTCAGGGGTGGAAAGGGCCAAAGCTTTGAAGGCGGATTCCGTGTGCCGATGCTTGCCCAGTGGCCCGGGCGCATACCCGGCGGCACGATCTGCGGGGAACTGGCGACGATTCTCGACTTCTTCCCCACATGTCTGCCGCTTGCGGGGCTTGGCATGCCGCAGGACCGGATCATTGACGGCCGCGATATTTTCGGACTTCTTTCCGGCGAGGAAACGAGTTCACCGAATGAGGCGCTTTACTTCTATCACCACGACGAGCTTGAGGCGGTCAGAGTCGGCAAATGGAAGTATTATCGCGCGATAAGCCTTTACAAGTATCCTACGCCGGTCAATAAGAAAATGGGCCGACGCGGCGCCAGCGGCCGTTTGGGCGAATGGCCGCTCCTCTACAACCTGGAAACTGACCCGGGCGAGAGCTATAACCTTGCCGGAAACCACCCCGAGATAGTGGAGAAGATGGAGGCCCTGATGAAAGGATGGGAACGCGAGATGCAGCGCAATCCTGAGGGATGGATCGGATAAAACCACGGACGACAAGATCCGAGAAAAGAAGAAAAATGGAGACCACAGATGCACGCGGATGAACGCGGATTGCAGGAGATGGACGCGCGTGGCAAGGAAAATTACAGGAGGAGGATTCGAATCCGGCTGCGGTTTTTGCTAAGCTCATACGGGATTGGAGGCACGAGGAATTGGCATGAACTGCAGTTGTGCGAATGAATTCGCACCTACACAAATCGCGGGACAACGTCAGCAAGCGAAATTGAAAGAGCTGAAATAGATGCGCCGTTTCCTCATTGTGATTGAGAGGGCAAATGGCATATTCGGCCTATTCGCCCGATTTGCCGGGCTGTGTGGCGACCGGCGCCACTCGAGAGGAGGTCGAGCGAAACATGCATGAGCGTTGAAATGCATGTCCGCGGATTGCTGGGGGACAATTTGCCGGTTCCGGAGTGCACCTCATTTGCCGAGTATATCGCCGTTGACTGAAGGACTTCACTCCAAATCACTCATATTATCCCTCGCACGACAGGGCAACCGCAGGGGTTGCCCCTACAAAGAGCCTGACGCGTGCGGCCTGCACGCCCTTCTGAGACCGCATCCATTGGAGACAGGCAGGATGCCTGCGCTACGTAAGTGTGCGTGTTAGCTGAACAGCATCAAGTCTTCAGTTGCAGCCGACCACCGTTTTGGCCTGGATTGACATGGATTTCTAGCCTGAAGAGAGGGATCGGATACCGATTGACCTAATATTCGCGCCGGTATTTCGATGGCAAGATACCGAGTTCCTCGCGATACTTGGCGGCGGTGCGACGCGCGATTGTGAACCCTCTGCCAGAGAGAAGCGCAACAGTTTTCTGGTCACTCAAGGGGTTGCGCTTGTCTTCGTTTTCGATAAGTGTCCGGATCACTTCCTTGACGCTCTTTGACGAGGCCGCCTCACCGTGTGAGCTCGCGATGCCGGACGAGAAGAAGTACTTGAGCTGAAATATTCCACGAGGGGTCTCGATGTACTTGTTGGTCGTGACCCGGCTGACCGTGGATTCGTGCATCCCTATCCGTTCGGCTATTTCCTTGAGGATCAGCGGTCTCAAATAAGCGATGCCCTTATCCAAGAACTCTTTCTGGACGTCCACAATGTTCTGCGCGACATTCTGAATCGTGTCCTTGCGCTGCTGTATGTTCCTGACCAGCCATCGCGCCGATCGGAGCTTATCTCTGATGTATTCCTTCGTCCTCGGGTTGCCGTTGGGACTGTTAAGGAGGTTCCGATAGAATGCGCTGATGCGGAGCTTGGGCAGGCCGTCGTCGTTCATATAAACGACATACTCGCCGTCCACCTTCTTCACGATGACGTCGGGTGTGACATAGATGGTTTCGCGACCCGAGAAGTAACGACCGGGTATCGGCTCGAGGGAGGCAATGGTTGTGCCCAGTTCCTGAACTTGCTGGACGGATATCCTGAGTATCCGCGCGATCTTAGGGTATTGCTTCTTTGCGAGCAACTCCAGATGATCTTGAACGATCTTTTTCAAGAGAGGCTTGTCCCTATGTAACGCCTCGATTTGAATCAGAAGACAATCCCGCAGGTCACGCGCGCCTATGCCAATGGGAGCGAACGTCTGGATGATCTTGAGAACTCGTTCGATTTCTTCAGGCTCGACGCTCAGATGCTGCGATCCTGCCTCGATAGACGAAGAGAAATAGCCTCGTTCATTTATCTCGCTGATGATCCATTCGCCAATCCTGTAATCAGTGGCGTTCTCCGTGCTCAGAGACAACTGTCCCATCAGATCTTGTGACATGGATTCCGGTTCGGCGGCGGTGTTTTCGATGAACCCTCTCTTGCCGTCCTCATCGGACACGCTGAAATCGCGCCCCTCATAGGAGTAATCGGCATAGGACGCCATGAGGGATTCGATTTCTTCGTCTATGTTCCGTTCGCTTTCGTTGTTTTCCGGCTCCGCATCTCCCTGCACCTCGGCAGTCGGTAGCGCGTCCGGCTCCTGGTCCTGGCTGGGCACTTCTTCGAGGAGAGGGTTTTCGGCAAGTTGCTGTTCCAGATAGTGCTCGAGTTCAAATGTGCACAGTTGAAGCATTTCAAGCGCTTGCTGCATCTGGGGCGTGATTATCATCTGCTGCGTCAACCCCTGAACAAGCGTTTGTCTAAACTCCATCATGATTGTCCGTTATCCCAGCCTCTGCAAGGTTGGGCTTCTCCATCTTCCCCCGGTTGACCGTGCGGGTTCTGACAGTTGCTCAGGAAACTTCATCCCCTGCCTTTTTTCCAGATTCAAGCTTCTTGGCAAGACCGGCCAAGTCCTGCTCGTGTAAGGGAGAAATCTCATATAGTTTTCCATTAGAAACGTAATTAACCGACATTCCTCTGAACGCGTCGCGATCCTTCACGTCGTTATAACTCTCAATCAACTCACCTATGGATTTATATGGAACATCTTCGTCTGTTCGGAGGAGCCAGATAATCTCATAATTTCTACTCTTGGTAGTCTGGATTCTCGTAAAGACACCCTTCACCCTATCGCTGGAATGCGCCGCTCTTGCTTCTTTTTCAGCAATGCTCTTGGCCGCAGCATAATCTTGAACCGAGGGAGTATTGTGGGGTGTTGCATCTTCCGGAATTATCGCCGCCTTGATTACGGGTGGCAACAGAAGAAATTTGTTTCTAAAATTTGGCATTATCTCGTACTGTTCTTTCTTCGCTTTCTCAGTCTCTTTCGCTTTCTTGTTCTTTGCTCTCTCATTCCTTCGAGAAAACCATTTCAAAATGTTCTTCATAACGCAAACCCGGCATCAATGAACGGCGAATGCCCGTCTTACTTGTCTCGAGGGCTTCCACTAGAGGTACAGGTAAAACAACCTGTCGAATCCATGTTCTTTCAGATACAGTGGCGCATTGTTCCAAAGCGCCTCATTGTCGTAATCGGGATGGAGACAGATACAACGCATACAACGGGAACACAATTTGGATGGACGGTCTACTCGCACGCCGCATCCGCACCATCTGGCCGCGAGCAGGTCAAACTCTTTTCCACAATGCGTGCATTCAACAGAATGAGTCGTGTGCACCGCCAAAGACTGTGCCATGCTTTTCCGTCCTCTTACGCTCCGGCAGGAAATCTTGCCTACTTACGCTGTAGCTCATTGGCGCCCTTGTTCTCCAAGAGCACCGTGACCGTCTCCAAGAATGCTCGATTCTTGAATGGCTTCTGCATGTGTCCTTCGGCTCTGGAAACTTTTCCTCGCAGGCGCTTCTCCAGTCCCCCTTCGTCCGAACGGTCAGATACGAAAAGCACAGGGACCCTTGCATACTTTTTGCTCTTTCTGACCATCTGCAATAGTCTGATCCCATCGATTCTTGGCATGAGCACGCCCAAAACCAGCAAGTCGTATTTGAGTCTCTTGATCTGTCCCAGAGCCTCTTCACCATCCTTTGCCGTTTCGGCCCTGAATCCAGCGATTTCGAGAAGAGACCGGGTGAAGCTGAGGAAATCCCTGTTGTCGTCAGCGATAAGTATTCTTTTCATGCCGCCCTTGAATTGCATGCCTGGTATCTCCTCCAACTGCGCTTCGACCATCAGACTGAGTAAACGGCTGCGAAAGAGTCTTCGACGACCGGCGCTATCGGTCCGACCATGATTATCACTCTTTCCCGGCGCCCGAGCCAATGCCGGCACAGGATAATCAGTTTGGCGGTTTCCTTTCGGAAAGCGTTGGATGGCTGAAAGGAAGGGTTCAGAAAGGCAATCGCTCTCTCAATTTTCAGTATATCACAAAAAACAAAATAATACTATCAAAAGACCTGCTTGGCCGATTTTTTCTTCAGCCAGTCGGCGCGCGACGGGTTGCCTGGCCGGATTGCCGAAACTCGACACAGAGCGGGGGTGTGTTGAAATCATTGGATGGAAATGTGACCTCGTTCCGGCCGGTCAATTCCGATACGGGTCATCTTTTCCGGCAGGTCGGGCTTGCGGAACAAAGTCCGTTTTCTGAAGGGGCTGGACACCAACCTGATTATATCGGACATTTCCATGTTTCGGCTGAATGCGCGGATGAGCTTAATGGTTTGGACCGGTCTGCCGATGATTCGGCGCGCGAAGAGAAGCGCGTAGCCCTTCATACGGATACGGTTCAGCGCCTCGCTGGGCAAGATAGTCGGGTCAATGTCGGAACACTTGAACCATTTATGCCAGTCTCTCTCGTCATCGATGATCCCGCGATCGACATATTCCTTCCACAAGGGGGTTCCCCGGTAAACGCACAAACGATTGAAATTGAAGGTGTCGAGTCTCGACCTGGCCGCAAAACGAAAGCTTTCCATGATGTCCTGTTCAGTCTCCTCCGGCGAACCGATCAGGAAAAAGCCGTGGATTCTCGGAATCCCATGACGCTTGGCTTCGGTGATTGCATGTTCTATCTGTTGTTTGGTTTGTTTCTTATTGAGCCTGTCGAGGACTTTCTGGGTGCCGGCCTCGATGCCGAAGCTCAGCGCATTGCAGTTTGCGCGCCGCATGATGGGGAGTTGGTCGATCGCGACCGAATCGACGCGTCCCTCGCAACCCCAGCGCAATTCGAATTTGCGTTTGA
The DNA here is from genome assembly GCA_964510165.1 of uncultured bacterium. Classification (GTDB taxonomy): domain Bacteria; phylum Abyssobacteria; class SURF-5; order SURF-5; family SURF-5; genus CAZEBC01. The sequence continues at coordinate 1,332 of CAZEBC010000020.1, read as the reverse complement.
TCATGCCATTGCAGATTTCCTGAATGCGCGCGCGATTCACCAAGAAATGGTCATCCGTGAAATAGACCGAGCGGTACCCCGCATCATTGAGCTCCTGCAATTCGCCCAAGACATGTTCAGGCGAGCGGCAGCGCCACCTGCGATGGGAAAAGGCCGGGATATCGCAGTAGATGCAATTGTACGGGCAGCCTCTCGAGGTCTGTATCGTAGAGAATTTGTCGAGTGTCAAAACCGCAGGCACGTCAAGCGGCAGCGATTCGATGTAATCAATCGGCAGGCTGGCCCGATCCGGGTATGGGAACCGGTCCAAATCCTCGATAAGAGGACGAGGAGTATTTTGAACGATCTCCTCGCCGTTGCGCCAAACAAGGCCGGCTACCCTGCCGGGATCAGTAAGGTTGTCCAGGTAATCCGGCAAGAGGTCCTCGCCCTCTCCGACTCCCACGCAGTCTACATGCGGGCAGTCCGATAAGATGTGAGTCGCATTCAGTGAAGCAAATATTCCACCTAAGATTATCGGGCTAGCCGGCGCTTCAGCTTTCAGTTGGGCCGCAATGCGCTTAATGGCCGGATACGTGGTGACCGAGAGGCTGGATAGAGCTATGACATCGGGGTGCTCTTCTCTCACTGCCTGGGCAATGTGGACGGCTTTCATCCGGGGGTGACACGTGTCGAACATCCGCACCTGATGTCCATGCTGACGCACGATCGGTGCAAGCGTTTGAATGCCGAGAGGGGGAAAGGCCATGACCTTGCTTCGCGTATCATCGGGCATCAGTCGAGCCAGCTTGTCAGGGAGTAATTGACAGAAATTGTCATCCCGAATGTTAATCAGAAAAACATTCATGGAAGTCCTTTTCGATGGAACCCGCCCGTAACATGTGAAACTCCAATTCTTGGGAGTTCGCTCTGTGCGTCGTCAGGCGTCTGAGGGCCTTGGCAGGAGAATCTGAAGGTGTGGGGTCGACTTCCTCTGTTATCCTCAGCGTGACAGCCCTTCGCCAAATCAGAGTTTCCCGTGTGGGGGAGTCCTCCTTTATTTTCGGGTCTCACCCCCGTCAGTATACATGATAAGCAGTCACCTGCACAATATGTATGCCGGCTGGCCGGGTCTCATGCGAATAACCATCTCGCAGCTATCTGATTCCCGATGCTTAACCTAAACGTAGGTTTGCTCTAGCCGGGCTTTACGGTCCCGAGAGTTCCGTCCACGGTGACGCGCTGGCTGTCGGTCAGGATGCGGGTTGCGTCGCTTACCCCGAACACTGCCGGTATTCCCATCTCTCTGGCGACAACGGCCGCATGACACATGAGACCGCCGACTTCCATGAC
>CAZEBC010000019.1:9464-36529 GCA_964510165.1 uncultured bacterium | reverse complement strand
TCGGATGCGGCAGTGGCTACGCTTCACACATTATCGGCATGCAGGGAGGAGTCAAACTGAGCGTGGCGATAGATATTGATACCCAACTGTTTGATCAAGACAAAATCGATCATTTTCGGGCCGCCTTCGTCTTGGCCGATGTTTTTCATTTGCCGTTTCGAGGAGAGAGTTTTGATCTTGTTTATAACAGCTCTTCTCTGGAGCACTTTGACAATCCGCGAGAGGCTTTGAGAAGCATGGCTGAGGTCACGAAGCCGGGAGGATTCGTTTTTGTGGGAGTTCCCCATCTATTCGGTCCTATGGGGTTGTACTACCTGACCCCATTGAAGAAATGGCGTACATGGCTTGGTCGACCATTCACCTTTCGTGAACTCGACAACATGTTTGCTGCGTGCGATCTCCGAGTGCAAAAGCGGCTGGTTTACTTTGCCGGGCTATTTGCGGGAGTGCTGGGAGTCAAACCTCTTTGAGGAGATCAAGACCGTTTGTGACTGAAGGAGTCTTTCATGTGATACGGTTCATCAGTAATATTCGGAATTTAGGAGCCAACGGGTGACACGCGGGCAGGAGATGAGGGAGGCGATGGCGAGTGACTCGGCGCCCAAAGTCAGCGTTGTGATGGCCGTGTACAATGGGGAGCGGTATGTGCGGCAGGCGGTGGAGAGTGTGCTTGCGCAGACGTTTCGGGACTTCGAGTTTATTATCCTGGATGACGGCTCGACCGATGGGACTCTTGGGATACTAAGGGAATTCGATGATCCGCGCATCCGGATCATTAGGAATGAGAGGAATGAAGGGCTTACGCGCTGTTTGATAAAGGGTTGCGGAGAGGCGCGGGGGAAATACGTCGCGCGGATGGACGCCGACGATGTGAGTTATCCGGAGCGGTTTAAGAAGCAGGTCGAGTTTCTGGAGGCGAACGAGGAGTATGCCTTAGTAGGGACGTGGTGTGAATACATCGACAGCGACGGTCGCGCGCGCAAGGTTTGCGGTTACCCCTGTTCGGACGAAGCGATTAGAGAGGATATTTGGGTTTACAATCCATTCGCGCACGCCTCCATCATGTTTGTTAGAGAAGCCATCGAGAAAAGCGGCGGTTATCGAGAGTTGTTCCGATACTCGCAAGACTATGACTTGTGGTTTCGGGTCTTGGAGAAATACAAAGGCGCAAACCTGGGTGAAAGATTGCACGGATTCCGCTATCATCGCGCCTCGATCACGTTTCAGAGGCTTCATTTGCAGAATTGCTTCGCCGACCTTGCGAGAGAGTTTGCGCGGATGCGGCAGGAGACCGGCGCTGACCTGATCGTGCTCGGCGCGGTGGCTGAGACCGAGGCAAGGATCAGGTCATGGCTTCCGAAGGGATTGGGCAGTCGCATGAATATTCGCTCCGAATGCGCCTTGCAGCTTCTCGACTTCATGGTGTCATGGGGAAAAGTCTCCGACCTGTTCGCGCTCTGGGTTGCGGCAGTTTGCAACAATCCGGCAAATCGGCGCGTGTGGAGGTTTCTGTTCTCAAGTCCGTTCCGGGGTCGCCTGAGGACGGGCTTGAGGCACAGGTTGTTCGCGCGGGGAACATCATGAAGAAAATCCTGTTTGCGTCACACAGCGCCGCTTTGACGGGTGCGCCGCAGGTTCTCTTCAACGTGGTATCGAGAACGGACCGTTTACGATTCGAGCCTTTCGTCCTGTTTCCGGAAGACGGGCCGATTGCCGACAGATTCCGGAGTTTGGGAATTTCGCCCGAGATAATAAATCTCGGTGGCTCGGGTTTTTCAGATGGCCATATTCCGATGCTGAAAGCCTTCTGTTTATCGAGGGGGATAGAACTGATTCATGCGAACACGGTCCGCAGCTATCCTCTGGCGCTTGTCGCGAAGGAATTGGGGATACCGTGCTTTTGGCATATTCATGAAATGTTTCTTGACAAGAGCGCGTACAGTGTGGACGAGGTTGATTTGCGTGAAGCGATAAAGAGCAGGCCGACGGTCGGGATGCCGTCAGAAGCATGCAAGAAAGAGTTCTCAGATTACTGTCATGAGATCGGCGTAGAAGTGCCTGAAATGGTGGTGGTTCGAAACGGCGTGGAGGCGCCTGACCGATTTCGTCCGTTTTCGAGGAGCCCCGCGGGAGATATTGAGATACTTGCTGTCAGCAGCTACTGTAATCGCAAAGGCCTGCATTATTTGCTGGATGCTTTCAAGAGCATCGTAGACGAACATAAGGCGGCCAGACTTACGCTTGTCGGCGCTGGCCAGCCCGATTCCTTCATGCAGTTGTATGAGCGAGCGGAAGGTTTGGGCATTTCGGACCATGTGCGGTTCCTCACCGCTGTGACCGACGTTAATCCATTGCTCTATGCGGCGGACATAGCGGTGAACTCGTCTCTTATGGAAAACCTGAGCCTTTCCGTTGCCGAGGCAATGGCGCATGCGAAGCCGGTCGTCGCGACCGACGTGGGCGGCACACGGGAGTTGTTGCGGGATGGCGAGACGGGGTTGCTCGTTCCGCCGCGTGACCCGGAAGCGCTTGCGGGCGCGATCCGCGCGTTCATCGAGAGGCCTGATTTTGCCCGCCAATGCGGAGAAAAGGCGAGAGAGCATATAAAGAAGAATTTCGGGATTCGTGGTCAGGTGGAACGATTGCAGGACATATATGATTCATTGCTTCGCGGCGTGGTCACTCCCTCTGGCGCAACTGTCGATGGTGCGGATCGCATCTATGATCTGATTTACGATTCGCTCGTTTCGGTCAACGAAGAGTTTCGCCGGATCGAAGAGAGGATGGAGCAGACCGATAGGCATGTGGCTGGATATCTGAACAGCCTGGAGAGGGATGTCAGGACTGTCGAGCGGGTGATTGAGAACCTGCTTCAGAAGCCGCCGATTCGGCTCTACCGGGCCATTATGGGGTTGGCGAAGCATGTACGCCGGGTCTTTTCGCGGTTGCCGGAGAGTGAGAGGGAAGAATGAGAGTCGGGATCAACGGAGCGACCGCTCACAAGACGGCGACGGGGTGCGAGCGATATCTCTTTGAACTGCTTACTCATTTATGCGAAGTTGGCCGGGAGCACGAATACACGGTCTATACAAAGGCGCCGGTATTTGAGGGGCGTCTGCCCGGCGCGAATGTTTCGGAGCGTACGTTCGCATATACGAGCGAAATGATACTGGCCGACTTCCTGCGGGAGGGGGGCGCTCACGAGGTAGATGTCTATCACATGACCTGGTTTGGGGACGTATTCAACGATTTTCTGCCGCTGCGTCTTGCGCCGGCGTCTGTGCTCACGGTGCACGATTTGAGGCTATTCAGATGCGGCTCGTATTTCCCGAGCGAGGAAATGTATGCGATGCACAGGCAGCGTTGCCAGCGGATGATCGAGGCCGCCGATATGATTATCGCCGATTCGGAACACACCAGGATGGACATCCTCAAGACCTTCGATGTCGAGCCGGAGAGAGTGCGAACGGTTCTCCTTGGCGCAAACACATGCCTGCGCACCATATCGGATAATAAGGCGATTGAGAACGTGCGCGCAAAATATGGCTTGAATAAGCCGTACCTTTTCTATCTTGCCACCGATTACCCTCACAAGAATCACAAGAACCTGTTGCTCGCGTTTCACCATCTCATTAGCGCAAGACAACTCGACGCGCAGTTGGTGTTTGCGGGCGCGCGTTTCTACTTGAAGGATATTCCCCTACTGGAGGAATTGATCCGAAGCCTTCGGGTCAGCAATCGGTTGGTCTGGTTGGAACATATAGACGATCGGGAACTGGGCGCTCTCTACCAAGGGGCGGAGTTGTTTGTGTATCCTTCGTTGGACGAGGGGTTCGGGCTTCCGTTGCTGGAGGCGATGGCGTGCGGAACCCCCGTGGCGAGTTCACGCGCCGCCTCTCTTCCGGAGGTCGGAGGCAATGCGGCCATTTATTTTGACCCTCTGGATGTGAGAGATATGGTGGAAGTCATTGAGCGCGCGCTTCGCGATGAGAATCTGAGGCGGGAACTCGTGGACCGCGGCCACCGGAGATGTTCGGAGCTCACATGGGAGAAAACGGCGGAGCAGACGCTTGGGGTCTATGTAGAGGCCGCGCAAATGGCGAAGAAAAGCCGGCCGGAAACGGGATCATCCGACAATGCCGTCATGCGCGGTATCCTGCGCGAGGTTATGGAGGATTGTCTTGGCTTTGAGAAGAATTATCTTAATCTTGTGAAGGCAAACGAGGAGAAGGATCGTTATCTGGAAATGATACTGAATTCGCGGAGTGTGCGCTATTATGGGGCGTTGCGAGATGCGGCGCGAAGGATACTTGCGTGGGGGAGCAATCGGGGATGAATCCCGTGAGCATGGTTGTACTCACGTGGAACGGCAAACATCTACTCGAGGAGTGTTTACCGAGTGTTGTGGAAGCGGCGGAACATTATGGCGGTCCATCCGAAATCATTGTGGTTGATGACGGAAGCACAGACGGCAGCGTCGAGTATCTCCGCGAGCATTTTCCCCGCGTATCGGTCATTGCTCTTAAGGAGAATACGGGCTTTCAGGTCGGTTCTAATACGGGCATCAAGGCCGCTCGGTATGATCTCGTGTTTCTCCTGAACAACGATATACTACTCGAGGGTGAGTGCATTGCCCCTTTGGCGGCGCACTTTACGAATGAAAAGTTGTTTGCCGTCGGGCCGCTCATGCGGTTTCCCGGCTCAGAGGAGGTCCTATTCAGCGCATGTGGCGCGCAGTTCAGGCGAGGCGTTCTCACCGATGAATGGGCGGCGCGCGGCGGCGTGGACCATTGCGCGCAGCTCAGTCCCACGTTGTACACGTGTGGCGGCGCCATGATGTTCCAGAAGAGAATCTTTGAGGAACTCGGGATGTTTCATCATCTCTATTCCCCCTTTTACTGTGAAGACGTGGACATCTGTTATCAGGCCTGGAAATGTGGATACTATGTGCTCTACGAGCCGAGAAGCGTCGTATACCACAAGAGTCAGGCCACTATTTCGAAGATGTTCTCCAAGAGATACTATGAATTTGTCAATCGCCGCAACTGGCTGCTGCTCATGTGGCGGAATCTCACCGATAAGAGATACCTGGCTGAGCATTTGCTTTTCTTGTTTCCCCGGCTTGCAGGACAATGCCTCAGGGGGGAAAGAGCGGAGGTTGCCGCCTTCCTCGGCGCTCTCGGAAGACTGCCCTATGTCGTGCGAGCTCGCATGGCTCGGAGGAAACCGTACACTCGCTCGGATGCCGAGATCTGTGAGATGCTGAACCCGTTGAACCTGCTGGCGCCCAATCTCCACTTTGAGATCAGGCCGGAAGGACTGGTTGATAAGCGGAAAAGAACGTAGCCGGGCCGGAGGGTTTCGGCATGTCTTTCCCGATATTGTGGTAGAGAGCAAGTGCTGTTGCAGGCCAGACGAGATTAGGCAAATGGATAAGATACTGCTCCTGTCTCCCCAGATTTCCGAACTTCGCAAGCATTCTGCACGGGGCAGGCTGCGTCATCTACTCGAAACCCTGGCACGGTGCTATGAGGTGTTCTTCGTGGTTGAGCAGGAACATGGAGGCTTTGCCGCGCGGGATGACGAATACGCCTCGTTGTTGAAAGGACAAGGCGTCCAGGTTCTTGAAGCTTATAGGCTCAATGAAATCCTGCTAAAGAACAGGTTCAGGCTGGCGCTAATAGAATTCTTTGGGACGGCGGAGAGATATTTGTCGCTCATTCGGGAACTGCAACCGGATCTCAATGTGGTGCTGGATATCGGTGAGGCGCGTTTGTTTCGAGAAACGAGTGCGGACACGGTGTCCGAACGCGGTCGCGCCGACCGGGCGAAGTGGCGTCAATTGAAAATATGCCGTGAAGTGGAGGCCATGTTCACAGTGACTTCGTTGGACAGAGATAGGTTGCTGGGCGAAGACGAAAACCTCATTGTAGAACTGATCCCGAATATTCACACGATTCGATTCAACCCTGCGGACATTGGCCGGAGAAGGGACAATACGATTCTCTTAGTAACGGACTTTGATCATTCACCCAACGTTGATGCCGTGTGCCACTTCTGTCGTGACGTTATGCCCCTGGTGGAGAAAGAACGTCCCGATGTGCGTGTGATAGTTATGGGAGATTCGCCTCCCGCCGAAGTTCGAGATCTTGCGAGCGAGCGGGTGAAAATTCTGGGCAATTCAGCTTTTGAACAGTATCTGAGGCAGGCCTACATCTCGGTAGCGCCGCTGAGATATGGCGATGGCCTGAGAGGCGGAATCGGGGAGGCGCTGGCCCGGGGAATTCCAACGGTAGCAAGCAGCATCGGTGTCCGTGGACTTCAGCTCACGCATGGTCTTGACGTCCTGATAGGTGACACGCCCGAGGCGTTCGCGAGATGTATTCTCGATTTAATGGGCGACCGTGAGCTCTACCTGAAACTGGCACATAACGGTCCAGAGTTCATCAGGCGGACCTGTACACCAGAGCTTGTTGAGCGAAAACTGTTGGACTTCGTGGCAACCTCTTCCGATTGTCTGCGCGCGAAGCGAATCCAACGCCTGAGCCGCGAGCAATGGGACTTGAACTTCGACATCTTTCAGCGTTACAAGATTGCGGCTGATGCCATAGAGTGCATGAGGACGGGCAAGGGAAAGGTTCTCGATGTCGGTGGCAGGGGAGACTTGTTGAAGTTTCTGCCGGAGGACTTTGTAGTCACGGTTGATTGGGTGCGACATTATCACACAAGGACCTCTGTCGTCGGCAGCGCCTTGGAACTGCCATTCGGCGACGGCGCTTTTGACTTTGTTCTCGCCATCGACGTGGTCGAACATCTTCCGCTGAACAAGAGAAAGGCGTTCGTGAGTGAACTCAGCCGGGTCGCCCAAGAGGCACTTGTCATAGGAGCCCCTTCAGATCGTTCCATGGTCGAGGAGAGTGAGGCGCTCATCGCCGAATTCTATAAAGGCCTGTACATGGAGGAAAACCCTTGGCTCTGGGAACATATGTTAAACGGTCTCCCTGACATGCAGGAAATGGCCAAGCATCTGAAAGAGGAAGGATTTAGCGTGTCCATCCTTCCAAACGGTTACCTTCCACGGTGGACTCTGCTGCTCGGCATCTATAGCATGCTCGCGCGCGTGGAGAACAGTCAGGAGGTCTTGAGGCGGCTGAGTCGGTTCTATAATAGGAACTATTACATTGGCGACAACAGGGAGCCTTCGTATCGGGGAGTGCTGGTCGCAAAACGCGGAGGTTCTGCGCCGACACTTGATGTGCTTTACCCCGACCGCACGGCGAATGAAGCGGGATTTCCCGAAAGCGCAAGGGAAGCGTTGGAGATGTTACAGAGCCTGGAAATCCTTCATCTTTTTTATGAAAACGGAATACAGCTCCGAGAGGCTATGACCAGATTGCGTGAAAAGGAACGGGAAGTGGCGGAACGCGACCAAGTAATCGAGGCGCTGCTCTCCAAATGGCCTGTCCGCGTGTACAGAAAGCTAAAGGCGATTGGTCGAAGTCTTTTTCCGTCGAGCAGTGAAACGGTATGACTCCAGATATAAGGAGCGAAAATCTGGCGAGAGACTATGAGGTTGACGTGCAAGAGGGGAGCAAGCCTCGCGTTTTGGTCGATGATCTATTCATGCACGAGGTGGTCGGGCGAACACCTGAGGGTGCGCGTGTGCTCGACCTTGGCTGTGGGTGTGGCAGCGTTGACTATTCCGTCTGCGGGAAACTCAGGGTTTTCCCCGCCGATTTCCTTTGTTGGCTGAAGGAGCGAACGCCGCCGGAGATAAAGTCAAAGTTTGTCCGTTTGGATTCCTGCCGTCTTCCCTATAAGGACGCCGCCTTCGACGTGTGCCTGTGCAACTTTGTCTTCGAGCATGTGAAGAGGCCCTTAAATATGATTCAAGAACTGGACCGGGTGACAAAGCTCGGGGGGCTTCTGTACGTTTCGATTCCGAATAGTCGAGGCTGGGAGGAGCGCCTTTACGGACTGCTTCACGACAACCACATCAACAAATACACGTTCAAGTCTTTCCTGGAGATGACCTATTCGAATACGGGCTTCAAGCTGGTCAGCTACTGTAACTGGCCGGGCGGACACACTTATCTGGCCGGCAAATATGAGATGCTTCAGGTTCCGCTGTTTTACATTCTCAAGTTGATCGGGCGGTTATTGAACAGGGACCTGCTTGCCGAGAATAATTATCTATTCCTGTTCAGGAAAGAAGCGAAGCGCGGCCTGCGCGCGATGGATGCCGCCTGCAGGAAGTGCGGGGGGGGCCATATGTACAAAGACGGGAAGCCGAAATGGACGTGCGAGACGTGTGGAACGGTCAACATCAAGATGTGAAAGCCGATTTGGATAAGCCATGCGAATTGCGATTTTCAGCTTGATTGAGTGGCGTTTCCTAAAGCAAAGGCCGCAGGTGTTCGCGACGGAACTGGCAAAGCTTGGCCATGAGGTCTATTACTGGGAGCCGTTCGCGTTCAATAGGCAGCCGCACCGGTTGCTGTGGGAAGCGCTAAAGAGCACCCGCATTAGAGAATCGGGCGAACGCAACATCCGTCTGATTTCATCCCCCTATTTCTGGTCGGCGAGGAAATATGGCAAATACTTCTTCATGAATAGGGTGTTGTCAAAGAGAATAGTCCGCCTGCTACGAAATCTGGAGATCGATTTTGCCATAGTTCTTGACTCTGAATACGCGCTTCCGGTCATTGAATCCGGAGTGCCTCACGCCTTCGACCATTTGGACAAGACCGAATACATGGAACACGTTCCGACCGAACGATTCGTGAGAAACATGAACCGGCTGGAGCAAACCGGGGCCTTTAACATCTACATCCATAAGGAGGAGGCGGAAGAAGACCCGAAAGGATTGTATGTCACCAACGGATGCTATCCTCAGGAATTCTATCCTGTCGATTGTCCGAAGAAGTTCGATGCGGTGGTCATCGGCAGCATTGCGAAGTGGTGTGACATGGCCTCCATCCTCGAGTCGGAAAAGGAAATCCTCATCGTCGGGCCGATGGATGTGGATAGCGGAGACAACTATGAGAAGTTTCGGGGGGCCGCCAAGAGCAACCTGTATTACATACCGAAGGTTGACAAACAGGTGTTGAACCTGTGGATTAATTCCTCCTGTGTGGGACTGGTGCCCTTCAAGGAGGACGATCCGGTGGCTCAATACGCAATGCCCTTGAAGATACTCGAATACTTCCTTTGCAACGTTCCCGTGGTTTCGTTCCGTTGTGGGGGTATCGAGTATCAATATGGCGACAGGTTGACTTACTATTCGCGCCAAGGCAACGGGCCTTCCCTCGACAAGGCGATAGAGATTGCCAGACGCAGGAGCGGTGAGTTCGACTACAGGGGATTCGCAACACAGTATGCATGGCCTGCGCTTGTGAAGCGACTGGAGGGGAGGATCGCCGAAGTTGTCAAGGGGAGACTGACAGGCGCCGCTCATGCGGCGAAGAAGGAGTCATTGGGATAGAACAATGCGAATAGCGATTTTCAGTTTGATCCCTTGGGATTTTCTCAAACAGCGGCCACAGGCGCTTGCAACCGAGCTGGCAAATCTGGGGCACGACGTGTATTACCTTGAGCCGTTCATGTTCAACAGATGTCCGGGCTGCCTCCTGCGCGAGGCCCGAAAGAGCACGCGACCGAGGCCGACCGCGCACCCACGGGTCCGCCTTTTCTCTTCGCCCTTTTTCTGGTCCACGAAGAAATATGCCGGGTATTTTCGGTTGAACGGTCTCCTGTCCAGGCGGATCGCCCGATTCTTGCGGAAATCGAAGATTGATTTCGTCATAGTTCAGGACGCGGGGTATGTGGATGCGCTAATCGCCACAGGGATTCCATTCGCGTATGACCACGTTGACGACATGCAGCACATGGATACCGTTCCGAGCGAATATTACCTCGAAAAAATGGCCAAGATCAAAGAGGCGTCCGCTTTCAATATCTATACGCAGCCAAGACACGCGGAGGAAGATGGGAAGGGTCTCTGTATCCCCAACGGATGCTATCCGGAAGAGTTCTTTCCGGTAGATGCCCGCAAGGATTTCGACGCCGTTTTCATTGGATGTCTCGCGCATTGGTGTGACATGGATTCCATTCTGCGGTCGAGCAAACGAATCCTCCTGATCGGCCCGATGGATATCGTGGATGAAGGCGACAATTTTCGGAAATATCTCAATGCCCGCAAGAATAACATTTACTATGTTCCAATGATTTCGAAGGACGTGGCCAATCTGTGGGTCAACTCGGCGCGGGTCGGGCTTGTTCCCTTCAAGGAAGACCATCCCGTGGTGCAATACGCCATGCCAGTGAAGATTCTCGAGTATTTCCTGTGCGAATTGCCGGTGGTCACCTTCCGAAACGCCGGGATCGAGCGTCAGTATGGAGACAGAGTGGTTTATTACTCAAGCACCGGCAGCGGGCGCTCTCTCGATGAGGCCATAGACCTCGCGCTTCGGGCCGGACCGAGACGCGAACATCGGGAATTCGCCGAACGATACGCCTGGCCGCGGCTTATCGAAAAGCTGGCGGAGAAGATCAGCCGGAGCGCCGTTTGACGGCAGAAGGATGGCATGTTGTGAATCCGCCCGTAAGTCTCGTGGTGCTCACGTGGAACGGCAAGCATCTACTCGAGGAGTGTTTTCCGAGCGTGGTTCAGGCCGCAGAGAATTATGCGGGCGACGCAGAAATCATCGTTGTTGACAATGGGAGCACGGACGGCACGGTCGAGTGTCTTCATGAGCGATACCCCGGCGTTTCCGTCATTGCGCTCGATACGAACACCGGCTTCCAGGTCGGAAGCAACACCGGAATTGAGGCCACCCGGCATGAACTCGTGTTTCTTCTGAACAATGACATGCTGCTTGAGCCGGATTGCATCGCCCCGCTTGCCGGTCACTTCACGAATGGAAAGCTGTTTGCCGTCGGCCCGTTGACATATTTCCCCGCCTCGAAGGAAGTTCTGTTCAGTTGCAGCGCGGCGCGATTCGATCGGGGGTTGCTGCTTGAGGAGTGGGCCGCCAGTGGAGGCGTGGACCATTGCGGCCGGCTGGCCCCGACTCTGTACATCAGCGGCGGCTCCATCATGTTTCAGAAGAAGATATTCGAAGAATTGGGGATGTTCGACCTGCTGTATCATCCGTTCAATTGCGAAGACTTCGACATCTGCTATCGAGCCTGGAAGCTGGGTTACTATATGCTTTTCGAGCCGAAGAGCGTCGTTTATCACAAGCATCAGGCAACGATCCCCAAGGCCTTTTCAAAAAGGTACTATGAATTCATAAACAGGCGCAACAAGTTCCTTCTGATGTGGCGGAATCTGACCGATCGTAACTATTTCCGCGAGCACATTACTTTCTTGCTTCCCCGGGTCGCAAAGCGGACGTTGAAAGGCGATTCCCTGGAGCTCAAAGGATTCCTGGCGGCGCTGAAGAGGTGGAACCAGGTGGCGCAACGCCGCCGAGTCGAGAAAAGGACTTACGTTCGAACGGACGCTGAGATTTGCGAGTTGCTCAGCATGGAGAACCTGCTCTCACCCGACCCTCCGTTCGAATTGAGGCCGGACGGTCTGTTCCTGAAGCGAGCGCTTAAGGCGTGAGGGGGATCATGCGTAGAAGGCCGTTGGGCATGGGCCTGCCGCCAGAAGGATATTATGGCTTTGTCTGAATTCTAGAAGACGCTGCCGATCTTGGCGAGGGTCTGCTCCATCTGCGCGAGCAGGGTCATCCACTCGATGTTGTAGTAGCGTGGGTTCATGTAGTCGACGAAGCCGTAGGCGAGCACCTTCTCCACCATGTTCTCGACCGATTCCTTGACGGGAACGGCCGGTTTGAAGCCGAGGATGGTTTCAATCTTCTGCGCCGACACCCTGTAGCTGCGAGTCTTGAAGTGAGAGTAGTCAACCTGGATATCAAGCTTCATGCGGTCCTTGAGGGCTTCCCTGACCCAATGGGCGAGTTCGAGGATGCGGTAGTTCTTGAATGACAGGTTGAAGATTTGGCCTTTGACTTTTTCTTCGGGCGACTCGACACAGCAGATGTGCGCCTTTGCGACGTCGCTCACGTCGACCAGCGGGCGCCACATTTCTCCGCCGCAATACACCGTGAGGACGCGTTTTGTCAGCGCGTCCTTGAGGAAGGTGTTCACCACGAGGTCGTATCTCATGCGGGGGCTGAATCCGTAGACGGTTCCCTGCCTGAGGATGACCGGGCAGAACTTATCGTCGCACATATCGAGCAGGATCTTCTCAGCCTCATAGTTGGAGACGGCGTAGGCGGCTCGCGGCGCGACTTCGCTGTTTTCGTCGTACAGCACGTCCTCGGCAAACAGACCGCGGTCGTATATTGAGCATGTCGAGGCGAAGGTGAAGCGCTTGATCCCACGCTCCTTGCAGGCCTTGGCCAGGATTCCTGTGGCCACGGTGTTCATTTCGTGATTGGCCTTGGGATTGAACTCGGCGGTCGGGTCATTTGAGAGGCCGGCGAGATGGATGACCGAGTCGATCCCGTCGAGCCATTTGGGGTCGAGATGCCGGACGTCACCCTGGACGAGTTCGATCTTGTCGCGAACCGACTTGAGGCCCTCTTCTCCGAAATAGAGCTTATCGAGTACCCGAACGGCTTCGCCCTTGGCGAGCAACTCCGCGACGAGCACACAACCAATATACCCTGCGCCACCCGTCACCAGAATCATAGTTACACCCTCTTCACCCGATTATCTTCCCTTCACTTCCCACTTGTAGCCGAATGAATCGGGCGGTACCCGAACTTCATCCGGCTTTTGGCGATTATACACCTCGCTTGCCGTGCTTATCATCTGGGTGTCGTCCTCGAGCGACATCCAGCCGTGGAACACGCCCGGCGGGACGACCAGCAGCGAGGGGTTTCTCTGGGTAATTGTGTAGGTGTCCATCTGGCCAAATGTCGGGCTGTTGGCGCGGTCATCCCTCAATGCAAATTTGGCGGAGCCGTGGCTTATGAAGAACCAGTCCCAGAGCACTTCATGCTTGTGAAACGCCCTTACGGTGCCTCTCGCCATGTTACCCACGAGATAGACCTGCCCGAATTTGGTGAAATGGTCGTCGGTGGCCCTGAGAATCTCGATCAGATACCCTCTGTCATCCGTATGCGCCACCAATGGAACAAGCTTGACTCCCTGGATCATCTCGCGTCCCTTTCCTTTGCAGCGCCGCTCCGACTCGCCTTCACTCTATCAAAGAGAACCGGAAAAAGTCAACGGCGCTTCCTTACAGTGAGGCGTGAGGAGCGAAGGCGAAGTCGCGTTCGCCATACGGTTTGTCAGCCGGCGGGCATGCAATTGACAATTCCGCCTGATGCGGTTATATTCTTCGAGAAGTGACAACTTCCGAAGCGGTATAGGATTCGCCGCACAACCGACAGGCTCACTGATGCTTGAACATCTGTTTTCGCCCAAATCCATTGCGGTTATCGGGGCTTCGCGCGAGAAGGGCAAGGTCGGTCATAATGTTCTCAACAATCTTATCAAGTACAAATTTCCCGGCAAGGTTTTCCCGATAAATCCGAGCGCGAAGACGATCCTCGGCAAGAAGTGCTATCCGTCGCTCAGAGAGGCGCCGGAGCCAATAGACCTTGCAGTGTTCGCCATTCCGGCGGAGGCCGTGGTCAATGTGTTTGACGATTGCGGCGAGAAGAACGTGCCGGCGGGCATAGTCATCTCCGCCGGCTTCAAGGAGATAGGGGGCAAGGGGGCGGACCTGGAGGCGAGCCTGGGCAAGAAGGTGGCGCAATACGGGATTCGCCTGCTTGGCCCCAACTGCCTCGGGCTCATTGACACCGGCTCGAAGCTGAATGCATCGTTTGCGGCGGGAATGCCCGAGAGAGGGAACATAGGTTTCTTTTCGCAATCGGGTGCGCTGTGCACGGCCATCCTCGACTGGGCGCTTGGCGAGGGCATCGGCTTCTCGAAGTTTGTCAGTCTCGGCAACAAGCTCGACATTGACGAGACCGACATACTGCAGATAATGGGGGATGACGACGAGACAAAAGTCATACTCGGCTATATTGAAGGGGTAAAAGACGGGGTCAAGTTTCTCGACGTCGCCCGCTCGGTCACCAAGAAAAAGCCGGTCATAATGATCAAGTCGGGTGGCACGGAGGCGGGTGCGCGCGCGGCTTCCTCTCACACCGGCTCTCTTGCCGGGTCGGAGAAGGCCTTTGGGGCGGCGTTTGAGCAGGCAGGCATCATCCGGGTCATCTCCATGGAAGACCTGTTCGATTATGCGCGCGCTTTTTCGACTCAGCGTTATCCGAAGGGCAACCGTGTGGCGATTGTCACCAACGCGGGCGGCCCAGGCATCATAGCGTCGGACGCCGTGGAGCGTTCCACGCTGCGGATGGCGAGTTTTGAGAAAAAGACTATTGAGGACCTCCGCGCCTCGCTTCCGCCGACAGCCGCGCTTTACAATCCTGTGGACCTCATCGGGGACGCCCGGGACGAGCGCTATGCCGCCGCGCTCGAGGCCGTCTCCAAAGACCCGAATGTTGACGGTCTCCTGGTTCTGTTCACTCCTCAGGCGATGAGCGGCCCCGAGAAAGTGGCGCGAGCGGTCACCCGGTTCTCCGTTGACAGCAAGCCTGTACTGGCCGTGTTCATGGGTGGGCCGACCGTGAGGAGCAGCATTGAGATTCTTTCGCAGGCGTCAATTCCTAACTACCAATATCCGGAGCGCGCCATCTCGGCGATGGAGGCGATGGTACGCTACGAGAGCTGGCGCAGCCTGCCTGAGCCACACTACAAGAGCTTCGAGGTTGATAAGAGTCATGTGCGCGCTCTGCTCGATGAGGCGGCCTCGGCGGGACATGTCGAGATAGGGGAATACAGGGCGCGCGAGATAATCTCCGCATACGGATTCAAGGTGCCCGGCAGCGTCATCGCCAACAATCCGTCGGACGCCGAATACATCGCGGAAAAGATCGGGTTTCCGGTCGTCATGAAGATCGCATCGCCCGATATTCTGCACAAGTCCGACTTTGGTGGGGTGCGAGTCGGCCTGAACGGCAAGGAAGAGGTTCGTGAGGCGTTTCGGGAAATGAAGGAGCGGGCCAGGCGCCTCATGCCGGAGGCCGATATCTGGGGGGTATCCATCCAGGAGATGGTGCAGGGCGGCAAAGAAGTGATCCTCGGCTCGATACGCGACCCGCAGTTCGGGCCGGTCATCATGTTTGGGTTGGGGGGCATTTATGTCGAGGTGTTGAAAGATGTCTCGTTCCGCATCGCGCCTCTCAGCGTGGAGGACGCAGGGGGAATGATTCGCAGCATACGCTCGTTCCCGATGCTTCAAGGCGCGCGTGGGGAGAAACCGGTCAACCTCGATTCAATAGTCGAGTCTCTGCTGCGGCTCTCGCAATTAGTCACCGATTTCCCGGAAATCTTCGACATCGACATCAACCCGCTGAAGGTGTTCCCCGATGGTCGGGAGCCGATCGCGCTCGACGCGAGGCTCACGCTCAGAAGAGAGAGGTGAAACATGATCCCGCTTTTTATAGATTCGCTTACGGAATTCTCCGGAAGAAACACGATATGTCTGTCAGCGGGCGTCAAGCTTCGAGGACAGAACAAGTCGGTGGGCTTCTTCAAGCCCTTCGGTGTATTTCCGACCCAGGTGGACGGCGTGCTCACCGACGAGGACATGGTATTCTTCAAGGAGACCTTGAAGCTCGATGATGCGCTCAGCGACCTGTGTCCAGTTGTGCTGACGCAGGAGTTGCTCAGCGATGTTTTTGCGGGCAAGAAGTTGGAGAATCACGCAGACAGAATCCGCAATGCTTACAAGAAGGTTTCGGCGGGCAAGCAGATTACATTCCTGGTCGGCATAGGGTGTTTGCAGACGGGGATGATGTTCGGGTTGGGCGAGACGGACTTCATGCGTGAGGTGGGAGGCAAGATGCTGCTCACTGATCGCTTCGGGTGGGTCAACCGCACCGTGGACCGCCTGCTTTCCGTCAAGAGAGAGCTGGGTGACTCGCTGGTTGGGGTCATATTCAATCGGGTTGACCCAAACAAGGCCGATTTCGCGCGGAATTCAGTCGGCCCGTATCTCAAGTCGAAAGGGATAGACGTTCTCGGCGTAGTGCCGGAGGACTCAAAGCTCGGGGCCGTGACGATACGCGAAATCCTGGAACTCCTGAACGGAAGACTGCTGTGTTGTGAGGATAAGCTGGGCGAGACTGTCGAGCGGTTCTCCGTCGGCGCCATGACCGCCGAGACCGCCCTCCGCCATTTCATACGGATTCGCGAGAAGGCGGTCATCACGGGCGGCGACCGCGCCGATATTATGCTCGCCGCGCTCGACACCCCGACCAAGTGCCTCGTTCTCACCGGGAATCTCTACCCGAATGACGTGGTGCTCTCACGCGCGCGACAGGCGGGCGTGCCCGTGATTGTGGTTCCCGGAGATACGCTCGAGACGGTCGAGAAGTTCGAAGCCATACTGGGGCGACTCAGCATACGGGCGCAGCATAAGGTCGATTACGCCGTCAAATTCATGGATCAGTATATTGATTATCCCGCGCTTTTCCGCAAGCTCGGGCTGTGAACCGGAGGTCCTTAATGGCAAAGAAAATCATGATTGAGGCGGGAAATGTCCGGGCGGAGGCCGAACTGAACGACAGCAGGACTGCAAAACTCATTTGGCAAGCGCTCCCGATAGAAGCAAGCGTCAACACGTGGGGTGACGAGATTTATTTTGAAATCCCGGTGAAGGCGGGTCTTGAGAACGGTGTCGAAACCGTGCAGGTCGGCGACCTGGGCTACTGGCCCACAGGCTCGGCATTCTGCATTTTCTTTGGCCCGACTCCCATCAGCAAGGGGAACGAGATACGCCCCGCCAGCGCCGTCAACATAGTGGGGGCGGTCATCGGCGACGCCAAAAACTTTCGCCGTGTGTTCGACGGAGAGAGAGTCAGGCTGATGAGAGCCTGAGACAAGCCTTGCATCTCGGCGCGAATCGTTTCAGTAGTATCCGGAACCCCCGTCCTCAGTTGCGCTTCCTCTCACATCTGAAGTATAATCTTCTTCACGTACAGAACTGTCGCTTTTTGAAAGAGGCATTTATGAAGAAGACGTTTCTAACAGTAGTGTTGATGACGCTCCTGGGGTTTGCCTTCGACACTGCCATTGCTCAAAATAAAGTTGAAGAGGGTCGTCTGCCGGATTCTGCATATATGGAGCAGGAGGAAAAGAAACCGAGCGGTGGGGGCGGGCTGTTGGATTTTCTTCCGTTCATGGGAGGCCGCTCGAAGCCAGTGCCGCCGGAGGACTTGACTCCGTCCCCGAGGCCTCAAAAGGCCAAGCCGGTGCTTTCGGATAAGGACTTGAAGGAGTTGCGGATGGCGGCTGAGCGCTGGCTGGTAACCTCGGAGTTTACGGAGCCGACCGTGAGAGAGGCTGGGGACGGCAGATATTACAGAGATTACATCGTGTTTGCGAGAGAATACGAAGTGGAAGTGCTGCGGGGGAAAGGCGACGAGACACCGTTTCTTGCAAATGTTTATGTGGATGGCGACTATTTCAAGACGTCGTGGCATCTGGAGGCCAAAGCCGCCGAATCCGATTACGATTTCAAGCATGATAAGCTCGAGTTCAGGCTTGTGTTCGAGCGAGTCGAGAAGTGGGAATACTCGGATAACCCGAACGAAGACCCGATAGTGTTCAGAGAGTTGTGGGAGTTCAGAAAGCTGCAGTCAAGGCCCAAGCTCGCGTCTCGGGGAGACCAGGCTCCCGGCACACCCTCTGCCGCCGGGAGTGCGGATATTCAGCAGCCTTCCGGCAAGTAATCCCTCTCAGCGCACTTCGCATTTCAGGGGAGCTCGGATTCCAAGATTCCATGTGCTTTCCGAGAAGGTGATTGTGATGATTGCTGTTTCCACCTCATGGAAATCGGCTGATGCCGAGTCAGTGGATGGCATTCTGGGTCCAATAAAGGATTGCGGTTTCGAGGCCGTTGAGCTGGAGTATCGCATTACCGAAAAGATTTTCCGGGAGATGCTGCCTTCCCTGAGACGAGGCGAACCCAAAGTGTCGAGCGTTCACAATTTTTTCCCCTTGCCCGAAGGCGTTGCCCGGGAGCAGGCGAGCGGCGACCTCTTCTCGCTATCTTCGCCTGACAGGGAGGAGCGTGAACGGGCGGTAAAGCACACGCTTCGCACTTTGGAGAACGCCCATGAAGTTGGCGCGCGAGGGGTGGTCCTGCATCTCGGTAAGATTGATATGGACAACGGCTTCTCGCAGTTTCGCGATGCATACGAAAGGGGCGCTACGGGCGGCCTCACTCGAAGCTACTTGAAGGAATTGTTCGAGGAACGCAAGCGCAAATCCCGCAAGCATGTTGAAGCGGCACTGTTCAGCATGGACAGGCTGTGGCGGACGGCGGAGCGTCTCGAGATCAGGCTCGGCATGGAGAACCGATTCTATCTGAATGAGGTACCGTCTGCCGAAGAGATTGCCGTCATCCTGGAGAAATTCGAGGGCAGCCCCATAGGTTATTGGCATGATGTCGGTCATGCCGAAGTGCAGGAGCGCTTGTACGGCATCAGCCATGAGGAGCTTCTGGCCCGATTCTCCACTTGCCTCGTGGGCGTTCATCTTCACGACGTCGAAGGGGTGAGAGACCATCTGGCTCCCGGAAAGGGAAGCGTGGACTTCGACATGATCAAGAAACACGTGAGCAAGGACGCCATCCGTGTCATCGAATTGTGTCCCGACGTAAGAGAAGAGGACTTAACGGATTCGGTTGCATTCCTGTCCAAAAAGGAACTCACGCCGGTTTGATCCCCTGGCAGCTTGTCGGGGTTGATTTTCGCGTTGGCCTATGGATATAATAGCTGCGCCTGACTTTGCGGCAGTCGGGGGTGCGCTTCGGCGCGCGATTTAAGAGAAGGGACAGGGGAACCCAATCCGGGACCCATCTTTACTCCATACCAATGAAACAAGATTCCAGGCGATTCTTTCTTATTGTTTGCCTCTTGCTGAGTTCGGTCCTGGCGACCGTGATACTGACGGTCGTGCTGATGGCGCGAGTGCTTCAGACGATCTTCGTCCCGTATCAGTTTTTTCTCGTAGGCATATGTGTCGGAGCTTTGGCGGCAGCGACCCTGGGGCTGATCATCGAGCGACGCGAGTGGGCGCCATATCAGGTGTATTTTGTCACCGTAATGGTAAGCGTCTTCCTGCTGGCTGCCGTCAATTCGGTCATCTTCAAGCTATTGGGGGGTGAGCAGTTCATACGCAGAATCATCGAGTATTCATTGGGGCGTCCGTAAACTCAAGCCAATCAGGGGGCCGGATGGGCGTTTCGACAGGGGTGGTTTTCAGAGTGGAGAAATGAAGGAGGGAAAGCATGGTGAGAAGGTCACGCCAAATCCTGATTGTGTTCCTGGCATTCTATGTGGTCGTGCTTGCGGGATGCGGGGACGCTGATCTGAAGAAAGCGAGGCGGCTTCACGAACAGCGCGACTATCAGGGCGCGATAGGTTTTTATAAGAAGGTTGTGGAACGAGAGCCCGAGAACATGTCTGCGCGGTACGGCCTCATCGAGGCGTACACCCAGCAGTTGACCGAGCAGCCGCCGCAGGAGATCACGGCGGCCAAGGTTGAGGAGACCATGATGTCGGTTCGGCCAATTGCCGCGCCCCTGATGGATGACCCCCACATCAAGCGGTACGTATCCATGGTATATCAGATGGTGGCCAAGAGGTATGCTGAAGAGGGCCAGGACGACAAGGCCACTGGAGCATGGGCTGAAGTGGTCAAGATCGAGCCCGAATTCGCTGAAGCATGGTTCAATCTCGGTATTGGGCAAGCCAAGACGGAACTCTACGAGGAGTCTTTGGTCAGTTTCAAGAAGGCCGTCGAACTAAACCCATACTTCTTCAAAGGATATTTTGCAATGGGAAGCACCCTCCTTCAACTTGGAAGGAGCGAGGAGGCCATAGAGCAGTTCCTCAAGGCGCTGGAATTGAACCCTGACGATCCCGCGCTTCATAACAACCTCGGTTTTGCGTATGCTGCCGCGGGACAGGACGAGAAGGCCGTTGAGGAGTTTAAGAGGGCCATTCAGATTGACCAGAGCCACTTTCAGGCATATGTCGGATTGAGAGAGCAGTACAGGAAGATGAAGAACGAAGACGGCGTGAAGGAAGTCGATCAGATGTGGAAGGACTTTACGGAGGCGGCCAAGAAGGCCAGACAGGATGCTCAAGACAAGGCCTCACCCTCGGCCGTTCCTTCGGCCCCGCCGGCCAGCACCGGCGGGTGAGCACGCGCGGGGTTGTCTTCGACGAGAAGACCCGACTGAGATGAAAATAAAGCTGAATCTGAAGCAGATACAAATCCTGAGGCGAGAGATCAGGGAAAACAGCCGGAAGGATTTCGATATCGAAGACCTGGCCGAGGTTTTCAAGATGCTCAAGTTCTGGACTAAGAGCTTTGGGACCGGCGAGGAGAAGATAAAGTCCATTGCTGCACTGCCCGATGGCTACCTGTGCAGGGTCAACGAGAAATTTCACGACTCCATGAAGAGCTTCATCAAAGAGGCCAAGGCGCGCAGGTATGCCGAGGAAATCAGCCAGCGCACCGCTGAGGAATACGATCGTCTCATCAAGGAGGCAGAGGAGCAGAAAGAACGGACGGAACACAAACGGACCGTCCCATAAGGGAGGAAGCAAACGATGAAGGGTGTCATACGATGGACTCTGTTGGTTGTCGCCGTTGCGCTCATTGCCGGCTGCGCCGAAAAACAGCCGCCCATTCTTGAACTCATCAGGCTCACGGTCGAGGGAAAGCACGACGAGGTCATTACCCTTGCCGAGAAGATGACGTCGAAGAATCCCAACGATACCCAGGCGCACAGATTTCTGGTGAGGGCGGCTCTCGAAAAGGGCCAACTCGATAAGTACGTGCGCAAGTATCAGGAACTTGTCCAGGCGCAACCGACCACTCCCGGCTATCATTTCGCGCTTGGATATTCGTACACCCAGACCAAGGAGTATGATGCGGCCCTCAAAGAACTGCAGAAGGCGATTGAACTCAGTCCCAGCATCGAGTATGCGCACTACGTGATCGGCTGGATTCATCTGAACTCAGAATATGCGGACGCAAAGCCCGCCGAAGGGCTGGCCGCGTGGGACAAGGAGGAACAACTCGACCCCAAATCGCTCGGAGCCCTCCAGGTATATGCGGACCGCGCCAACTACTATCTCCGGGTCGGTGACGCGGATTCCGCCGAGAAGGATTTCGAGAAAATCACGCTGTATGCGTTTGCGCCCGAGGACATAACCGGCGCCCGTGACCGTATTGCCGAAATCAGAGCGCTCCGAGACGAGCTGGCGAGGCGTCAGGCGGATGTGCAAGACAATCCCGAAGATGCGGATGCGAGGTACAAGCTTGGCGTCGTCCAATACAAGAGCGGAAATGTGGACGAAGCCATTGTTACATGGCAAAGAGCCGCCGATTTGGCGCCCGAGAGCACTGCGGTGCGCAATTCCTTGGGCAAGGCCCTGCTTGAAAAGGAGCGCTTCAAAGAGGCCGCCGAAGAGTTTCGCAGGGTTGTCGAACTCGACCCGCAATCGGAAACCGCCTGTTACAATCTGGCTGTCGCCGAGGAGTTCCTGGGGAATATCGACCAGGCGCTGGAGTACTACAAGAAGTATCTGGAGATTAACCCCGCGTCCTCCAGGCTCGAAGAAGTGAAGCAGAGGATCTCCGCGCTCGAAGAGCAAAAAGCCGCGAAGAAAGGATGATTCGAGTCGGTCGCTTCAGGGAGTCGGTTCGGTCTAGAAAAGGCCAAGCGCGTCCCGGTAATAGGGGATGAGGAGTACGAACACCAGGTAATAGAAAGCCCAGAGGATCGCTCCCGTATATAGTACTGTCACGAGCGTGACACCCATCTTTTGGCCGGAAGAGAACCGTGGGCTTTTCCAGAGCAAGGGCAAGCCGAACACCCCGAACACAAGGAAAATCAGGAGCAACACGAAAACAGGTTCATAGTACCAGGGCGAAACTCTATCGGCGATTTCCGGTGGCAGCTCGGTTCCACACTGATGGCAGAACCGGGCGCCCGCAACCAGCCTGGTGCGGCATTTCGAACACCTCATCGAATCTCCTCCATCCTGCGTTCAGGCAGGACGTTCTTGATGGTATCATTATCCCGCAGGTGAGTCAAACTGTGACCGTTCGTTCCGCGAGTTTGCCATGTTCCAGAAAATAGCTGTGGTCGCCGCCATGGAGGCCGAGATAGCGTTCCTCAGGAAGGCCATGATTCCCCCAAGCTCGGCGAAGGACAGGCACGTCACTGGGTCCATCGGCTCCAAGACCGTTGTGCTCCTCCGAACGGGTGTCGGACCCGTCAAGGCCAATCGCCGCCTGGCGGAACTGGGGGAACCTTATCCGCAGTGCGTTCTCTCAATTGGCTGCGCCGGCGGCCTCAGTCCCGATGTCCGACCCGGTGACATCATTATTTCCCGGTTGATAATAGATGACAGCGACGGAGAACGCCGATATCAGCCCGCCGGGGCACTTCTGGCCGCGGCGAGTGGCTGCTGCGAAAAACTCAAGCTTCCGTACCGCTCCGGAACCACCGTGTCTGCCGACAAGGTGATCGGATCGGGTGAAGAAAAGAGGGCGCTCGGAGTCAAACATGGGGCGCTGTGCGTGGATATGGAGACTGCGCAGGTGGCCGCATGGGCACAGGGCCTGGGCATCCCAATGCTCTCGATTCGCACGATCTCGGATGGGCTGGCCGACAGGATTCCGCTAGAAATCGGGCTTTTGATGAACCCCGACGGGGGCCTTGCGACGGCTAAGGTTTTCGTCCTTCTCGTTCGGCGTCCCGTCCTGGCCCTGGAGGCCGTCCGGCTTAAACGAAAGTTCAGCCGGAGCCTCGATGTCCTTGCCAGGATTGTGATTACGCTGATCAAATGCCTCTGAAGGCGAGAGTATGCCGAGCACGCAACGCCTTGCGACACAAGAATTGTTTGACAAAACGCCAGGCTGGAAGTATAATTTTACTAAAGCGAATGTCGCGTGGATGCCATGTCCTGTAGAAGAGGGGGTAAGATGAAGAAGCTCCTGCTGATGGTTATCGTCGTTTTTATGTTCTCTGGTTGTGTGCATGCCCCGTCAAAGACCGGTTCGTTCACATGGGGAGAGATAGGCCCCGAAACAGGTTACTCCAACAAAGGACCCGCCGGTGTTCACGAGTGGAGCGATGATGACGCGCGACTCGCGCTGTGGCTGCGTCGGAACTTCCCGGAACGCTGGGCGGAAATCCCATTCCCGATTCTCACGTTCTTTGATTACAACATTCACAATGACAGACAACAGCTCATGCCGTTCGAGTGGGAGTACTACTTCGCGAACATGAGGGACCCGTACCTGCAGGTCCGTATGTACACGCTCGAAGCGCGTTACCGCAACGATGCCCGCGAGGCGGCGGCGGTCTCGAGAGAGCTTTCAGATCGCTCCGCTGCGGAGAAACCCGTGATCGAAGACGTTTCACAGCTTTCGAATCAAGAAGTATCGAACAGGCTTCAGTCGGTGTTCCCATAATTCCGCCTGCCGAGACTGGGTAAGAGCGGGAAGGATGTCCTTCCCGCTTTTTTTGTGGACGAATTCAGCCGTTTCGAATTATAATCGGAAGCGACCAACCGAAGGCCTCACCCTGCCCTCCCCCTGAGGGAGAGGGTTGACATGAATGCGCCCTCTCCCTGAGGGAGAGGGTAGGGGTGAGGGGAAATTGTGCGAATAAATTCGCACCCACAAGTTACAGGATAACCTCAAAGAGCGCATATGGCTGCCGGCACATCGGAAGAAAGACGGCATCAACTGGTCGAACTGGGCCTGGCTCTAGTCATAAGTCTGGCCGTCTTTTTTCTTTCCTTTACGCCGCCTTATCAGCGCCTCGAGCTCCTCTCGCTCGACGCGCGGTTCATTGTCAGGCCGCGCATTCTGACCAACCCCGATATCGCCACCATAGATATTGATAACCATGCGCTCACCGAAGAAGGGAGATGGCCCTGGACCCGGGACAAACACGCCAGGGTCATCGAGATTATCAACCAGGCACGGGGCGGCATGATTGGCTTCGATATGTATTTTTCCGAGGAGAGCGAGAAGAGTCTCACTCCTCTGGACATCCAAAACAGCAAGAGTTTGGATGATGTATGGACGGCCTTCCGCGACTACGATGAAGAACTGGCCGAGGCCGCTCGCAGAAACCATAACGTTTTTTTGGGCGCCACCTTCACTTTGGAGGAGAGACCGAAGCTCCCTCTTTCCGAGGACGTTGAAACTGATTCCGCCGCTTGGCAGCGTTTCGGATATATGGTGGAGAAAGGATATTGCATCGAGGCGGACGGAGCAGCCGTCGATCCCATTCTCCGCGCAGTTGCGCCCGGAGCCATCCCGATTCCCACTCTGCTCGATGCGGCGCGAGGAGTCGGCTTTGCGCAAATAGTTCGCGAGGCCGACGGGCTTGTCCGCAAGTATCCGACTTTCATACGGATCGACTACCCCCCGGAGTCCCAAGAGAGGGTCACGTACCTCGTGCCTTCGCTCGGGCTCGCGATGGCATGCGATTACCTGCAGGTTCCCATAAAGAATGTGATTGTGAGGCCCGGCGAATACCTCGAAATCCCGAATGCGCTCATGCCCGATCAACGGAAAGTGAACCTGCGGATCCCCATCAATGAGCGGGGCGAGATGATCATCAACTGGTCTGGCGATTATAAGGAGACCTTCCATCATTATCCGTACTCCTCACTCATCGATATATCGGAAAAGCATACGTTCGAGGCGATCAAGGAATTTCTTTCCCGCCAGCCGCCGTCCGTATTGCAGGATTTGTCCGAAATGGTGAATAAAGTCTATGATGCGTTTCCCGAAGTTGATGATATCCTCGTCTATACAGGGTACTTGTACGGCGCCTATTGGTATGAAACGCTGATCGAGCAAGAGGGTATCAAGACGCTGGAGCCTCATATCTTTGAGCGTCTTTTCGATGCGTCCGCGGATGAGGCGCCTGGTTGGTATGAGACGCAGCGGGAGGTCTTTGAAAGCGTCAGACTGAACGTGGCCTTGCTGGAGCTCTTGCGCGAAGACCGGTCGATTACTCCGTCGCAGGCCGCCGAGCGTTTGGACGTTCCTCTCCCGAACGTGGAAAACGCCCATTCGACAATAAGCCGGCTCCTCGCACAGGGCGGGCCTGGTCCCGCCGACCGGCCGCTCTATTTCCTGCCGGAAGTAATCGTTGAAGGGAATCCGCTCGAATTCGAGAAACTTAAGGGGGGTGTTTTCTTCTACGGATTGACGGCGGCGGGCACCCACGACCTGAATCCCATGCCGTTCAGTCCGCGCTATCCGATGGTGGGTTCCATCGCGAACGTGTTCAATACCATAGTGACCGACCAGCCGATCAGGCCCGTTGACAAAGTTTGGACATTGCCGCTCCTCTTGGCCGTCGGGCTTTTTACCGGTTACATCCTTTCGACACGGTCCACGGTTCGCGGCTCGTTGTTCACGTTGCTCTTTCTGATTGCCTATCTCCTGTTTGCCTACCAGCTTTTTGCCAACTTCCGCATCTGGATCGATGTGGTCGGTCCCGCGACGACGATTGTGGTGGCCGACGTGGTCATTGTGTGGCACAAGTTTAACGCGGCCGAGAAGAGGAGGAAATTCATCAAGCGCGCGTTCGAATTCTACCTGAACCCGTCGGTAGTCGAACAAATAGCGAAGAATCCAGAAATGCTCGAACTCGGCGGCAAGGAGATGGTCCTCACGGCGCTGTTCTCCGATGTCGCAGGGTTCACCACCATTTCTGAACAGCTCCGGCCGCCTCAGCTCGTCGAATTGCTCAATGAGTATCTCACCGCCATGACCGACATCGTGCTCAAGTATGACGGCACGCTCGACAAGTATGAGGGCGACGCGGTGATGGCCGTTTTCGGCGCGCCGATCCATTTCCCTGACCATGCTACGCGCGCCTGTTACGTGGCGCTTGAGATGCAGGATGTCCTGAAGCAGATGCGCGAGAAATGGAAGGCTGAGGGCCGCCCCGAGCTTCACGCGAGAATTGGAATGAACTCCGGCTCGATGGTGGTCGGAAACATGGGGTCGCGGACGAGGTTTAACTACACCGTCATGGGTGATGCCGTTAACCTGGCCTCGAGGCTCGAGGGCGTCAACAAGCAATATTCGACCAGCATCATGATCAGCGAGTTCACGCTTGAACTCTGCAAGTTCGATATTGTGACCCGCGAGATCGACCTCATCCGCGTCAAGGGCAAGGCCGCGCCCGTCAAGATTTACGAGGTGCTCGGCCGCGCCAACGACGGCCTGCCGGATGACGTGAAGGCCGTCGTCGAGCGGTTCTCGCGTGGCCTCGAGGCGTACCGGCGCAGGGAATGGACGGCAGGCATCGAAGCCTTTCAGCAGGCTCTTGAGGTCAGGCCCGACGACGGTCCGTCGCTGACCTACCTGAAACGATGCAAGGAGTATTTGCTCGTGCCTCCACCTGCCGAGTGGGACGGCGTATACGTCATGACGACCAAGTGAGCGGAGAAGGCCGATGCGGGCTGTCGTTCAGAGAGTGAAGAGAGCAGGCGTAAGAGTGGGGAAGGACGCGGTTGCCGAAATAGGGAACGGACTGCTTGTGCTCCTCGGCGTCGGGCGGGACGACTCGGAGGCAGATTCCCGTTATCTCGCCGAAAAGATCGGAACACTTCGCATCTTCGAAGATTCCGAAGGCAAGATGAACTTGTCGGTCCGCGACGTCGGCGGCTCCGTCATGGTTGTGTCACAGTTCACGCTGTTCGGTGACTGCACAAGAGGCAGACGGCCATCCTTTATTGACGCCGCCGCGCCCGAGCAGGCCCAGGCGCTCTACGCGAAGGTAATAGAGGTTCTCGCGCAATCCGGGCTGCCGACGGCGGCAGGTATCTTCCAGGCGTCAATGCAGGTCGAGCTCGTGAATGACGGCCCCGTCACCATCTTGCTCGACAGCAAGAAGCAGTTCTAAG